>NZ_JBYVEB010000095.1:0-10925 GCF_058117085.1 Chryseobacterium sp. CG10_8
TGAAACGTTAAAACAAATACAACCAATGATCTTAAAATATCAAAATTGCATAGATAATCTCAATGTCATATAAAAAAGGCATCGATTCTCATGAATCGATGCCTTAATAAATATCTAGATTAGATTTTTAGAACTTGTATCCAACACCTACTTGTAAGAAGCTATTTTTTAAACTTCCTCCATCTTCTTCTGCAAGATTAGAAACTCCAAAGTTATATCTTCCGTCAAAGAACAATCCACTCTCCAAATTATACTCTATTCCAATAAATGGTGCAAAGTTCATGCTTTTTACATAGCTATCAATATCTTCATCTTCAGACTCAGAATAAGTTTCCCCATTTATAGATTCTGTGTACTCATATTTGTTTTTTGCAGACATAATAAAACCAAAATTCAGACCTCCAGCAATAGCCAGGTTTTCAGTTGCATAATATTTTCCCATAAGAGGAACCTGCAATGTCCCCAACTTAACATCACTAGTCTCTTCATAACTACCAGAAACCGTAACCCCAAGAATTGTTTCCGAGTAACTTCCTGATTCTTTCATTTTTCCTCCTAATTCAGAATACAAAACTTCCCCTTGAACAGCAAACTTATCAGTAATCTTATACTCTGCTAGACCTCCAATATAGAAACTTGATTTACCATCATACTTTACATCTTCCTCACCATCATACTCAGCCTTTAAATTAGAAAGTGTATACCCACCTTTTACTCCAAATTTAACCTGTGCATTTAACACTCCGACAAGTGCCAAAGCACCAACTAATAATAATTTTTTCATGTTTTTTATTAAATTAAAATTCGCCGCAAAAATATACTAATTTTTCAAATTCGCAAATTTTTATGCATTTTTTTGGCAAATATCATGTCTTTACATAAACCTTTCTCGATTAGGTCCGTAAATCAAAAAATAATTTCGTGGATACAACTACTCTTCTCTCAATCTTTTTTCCTCGCTTTGATAGGCATTAATGATCTTTCTCACCACTGGATGTCTTACTACATCCTCCTCTGTCAAATGTATAAATCCAATTTCTTGCACTCCATGAAGGATGCGCATTGCCTCTTTAAGACCAGATTTTTGTTTTAAGGGCAAGTCCACTTGACTAGGGTCACCTGTAATAATAAATTTAGCGTTCATTCCCATTCTGGTTAGGAACATTTTCATCTGAGAATGTGTTGTATTTTGTGCTTCATCTAAGATGACAAAAGCTTCATCCAATGTTCGTCCTCGCATAAAAGCTAAAGGAGCTACTTCGATAACCTTTTTTTCTATAAAACCTTCCAATTTTTCGTGAGGAATCATATCCCGCAAAGCATCATATAGAGGCTGCAAGTAAGGATCAAGCTTCTCCTTAAGGTCACCTGGAAGAAATCCCAAACTCTCCCCTGCTTCAACAGCGGGTCTTGTCAAGATGATTCTCTTCACTTCCTTATCTCTCAATGCTCGAGCTGCAAGCGCAACGCTGGTGTAGGTCTTCCCTGTCCCTGCAGGACCAATTGCAAAAACCATATCTTTTTTCTCTACTTCCTTAACGAGTTTTTTAAGATTAGTGGTTTTAGCTTTTATTACTTTTCCATTTACACCTTTCACAATAATATCCTGCTCAAAAAGTAATTGCTTTTCGGTTTCATCTTTTACAGTCAAGATATTTTCGATATCCTTTAAAGTAATCGAATTATTCTTGGAAATAAAGCTGACAATATCTTTGAGTTTTTGGTCAAGAATATCCAACGCTTCCCTTGTTCCCATCGCGAAAATATGCTGATCTCTTCCCGTGATCTTAAGCGTTGGAAAACTAGATTTTATAAGATTAAAAAACTGATTATTAACACCGTAGAAGGTTTTAGTATCAATACCCTCCAATTCGTAGGTCATTTCAAACATGCATCACCAATTTTAGATTGTGTTCTAATTAATTAACGAGTTAAATTTAGAATTTTATTTTTAAAAATCACTCAATACTTATTCACATTCACTATAGATTTTAATTTTTAAGTTAAATTTGCAGTATCAAAAAACTCGAATTTTAAAAAAATGCCCACGATTACACTCACTACAGATTACGGACACAAAGATTATCGTGTTGCCGCAATCAAAGGGCAAATTTTGAATCTTAATCCAAAGATTAACTTCGTAGACCTATCGCACGAAATAAGCGCTTATAACCTTATTGAGACGTCCTATGTCGTGAAAAACGCTTATCATTATTTCCCAAAAGGCTCTGTCCATATTATTGGCGTGGACAGCTTCTATTCCAAACAAAGAAAATATGTTCTCTATAAAGCAGACGGGCACTATTTTCTAGCGGCGGATAATGGAGTCTTGAGTTTGATTTTTTTTGATATTCAACCAGAACTGATCTACGAAATCACCGCTAATAACCGTTTTGACGACGAGATACATTTCTCCATTGTCGATATTATGGTTCCTGCTGCAGTACATCTATGTAATAAAGGAATCCCGGATCTCATTGGGAGAAGTTACTCGACTCCAAAGGAACTTCAGTTTCCAAAAGCTGTATCAAATGACAATTCCATTGTTGGAGAAGTGATGTATATTGACCATTTTGGAAACGTAGTAACCAACATCACAAGAGAAATTTTCGATAAGAAAAATATTAACCATAATCGGTTTTTAATTAAATTCAGAAACTTGAAACTGGATAAAATATACGACTCTTACACCGACGTTGTTACAGATTGGGAAAACGAAGCAACAGCTTATGGTAGTCAGATGGCTATTTTCAATGACATCAATTTACTGGAGCTAGCGATCTATAAAGGCAGTAAAAAAAATGGAGCCAATTCTCTCTTTGGATTGAGAGTTGGAGACAAAATCATGATTGAGTTCCTAAAAAATTAAATTATTGAATTCCTAAAAAATTGAAAGGAATTTTTATATTTGTAAAATTCCAAAAATCAAAAAATGGCAGAATATCAATTATTACTTCCTTCCATGGGTGAAGGCGTGATGGAAGCGACCATCATCAGTTGGTTATTTAATGAAGGAGACACTGTTAACGAGGACGATTCCGTAGTAGAAATTGCAACCGACAAGGTTGATTCCGATGTCCCGACCCCAATTTCGGGGAAAATTATAAAAATCCTTAAACAAAAAGATGAAGTTGCAAAAGTAGGAGAAGCCATCGCTATTTTGGAAATTGCTGGTGAAGGAAACGCAACTACAGAAAGTCCTAAAACCGAATCAGCAACGCCAACATCAACAGTCGTAGAAACCAGTGTTGTTGCCGAATTAGAAAAGCCACTCCAGACCAATACCAACATCGAGTATTCTGGAGACCTATATCTTTCACCTCTTGTAAAATCAATTGCAAAAGAAGAGAACATTACAGAAGCAGAACTTCAATCTATTAAAGGAAGTGGACTAGAAGGTCGCATTACCAAAGAAGATATCCTTGCATTTGTACAAAACCGAACATCAGCTCCAGCTGCTGTTTCAACTCCAACAGCCGTTGCTACTCCTGCTCCAAAAGCAGAAGCTACAACCGCAAAACCAATCACTGTAAGCGCAGGAGACGAAATTGTACCAATGGACAGAATGCGAAAAATTATCGCCGAAAACATGGTGAAAGCTAAGCAAATTGCTCCGCACGTAACTTCTTTTATCGAAACTGACGTGACTAATGTTGTCAAGTGGAGAAATGCGCATAAATCAGCTTTTGAAAAACGTGAAGGAGAGAAACTAACTTTCATGCCTATTTTCGTCAAAGCAGTTGTTAAAGCTATCCAAGATTATCCGATGATTAATGTATCTGTAAATGGTGATAATATCATTAAAAAGAAAAATATCAATATCGGAATGGCGACTGCTCTTCCTGATGGAAATCTTATTGTTCCTGTTATCAAAAATGCAGACCAACTTTCACTTTCAGGTCTTGCAAAAGCCATCAATGACTTGGCATACAGAGCAAGAAACAAAAAATTAAGACCAGAAGATACACAAGGTGCTACTTACACGATTTCCAACGTTGGGAGTTTCGGGAACTTAATGGGGACACCTATTATTCCACAACCGCAAGTTGCGATTTTAGCGATTGGTGCTATTGTTAAAAAACCTGCTGTTTTGGAAACCAAAGATGGTGATGTTATAGCAATTAGAAATCTAATGTTCATGTCGCATTCTTATGACCATAGAGTTGTTGATGGTTCCTTGGGTGGAATGTTCCTAAAACACGTCCATGACTATCTCCAAAACTGGGATATGAATACAGAAATCTAAAAGATTGAAATTGAAACTCAGATAAATAAAAATGCTACCAATAACGGTAGCATTTTTTTATGTTCAGAAATTAAAATTTAAAAAACATCTTCAACATTATCTTCCACCCATTTAAGAGCAGATTCATTATCAGGAAAAACCAAATTCCCTGGCACTAAATCAGGAATAAGATTAATCCTTTCCATAAGATATCTGGGTTGGTCTTTGACTCCTACCATCAGAACAATAATCTCCCTCTGTCTTAAATCTACTAACGTATCCTCTAAAGTGAAAACACCACTTTGATCCATATAACTCACCTTGTTCATTAATAAAACAACACATTTGGCAGTATCGGGAATTTCAGAAAATTTTTGTTTAAACTCATCTGTAACTCCAAAAAACAAAGCACCTCCAATATCTTTGATATATACTTCCTCTTTCAAATTCTGAGGAATCTCCACACTGAGACTGTCATCGGATTCTGATTCAATTTCAGAAACGCTTTTTATTAGAGAGGATTTTGCTGTTAGATCTCCCATCTTTTTCATAAAAACTAAAGCTGAAATCACCATTCCTAATGCAACAGCTTCTATTAACCCAAGAAAAACAGTAAGAACCAAGACCAGAATCATTACAAAAGCATCTGCAATAGGAATCTTGCCAAGTGATCTAAGACCTTTGTAATCCATTACACCAATTCCAACGGTGATTAGAATTCCGGCTAGTACAGCTTTAGGAATCATTGAAGCCAATGGCCCTAACGCTAACAAAACAATAAGCAGTAATATCCCTGCAATCATTCCTGACAACTTGGTTTTACCACCAGAATTAATATTAACTACCGTCCTTATCGTTGCTCCAGCTCCTGGAAGTCCTCCAAAAATAGATGACATCGAGTTCCCAATACCTTGACCTATTAATTCTTGATTGCTATCATGTTTGGTTTTGGTCATATTATCAGCAACAACAGAAGTTAACAAGGAGTCAATCGACCCAAGTATAGCCAAGGAAATAATATCTGTGATGTGATGACCAACGAGCGAAAATTTAACATTGGTCAACATCTCCCCAACATATAGCTTTGGAAATCCCTGTGGAATTTGGTCTATCAAAGACAACTGCATCTTCATGACATACACGAGTAAACTGACAAAGAGCAACGCCACAAGTGTTGAAGACACTTTGGTGGTTACTTTTTTGAATCCATAAATAATACCTATAGTCAAAAGTACCATCCCAAAATGCAGATAATTAATATTTTTCAGTGCATTAGGCAAATACTTGACAGTACCAGCAGTTGTGCCCGCCTCTTGTTTTGCAAGATTTTTAGCTTCATCTTCAATCTCTTTAGGCGATATTTTTTTAGCATCCGCAATTGCATTTTCATAGTCGTGAAGCACCTTCACTCCATTATTTGACTCTTTTACCAAAAATTTATCCAAAATTCTTTCTTGGGCTTTTGGAATATATGTATCAACAAATTTAGCATCTTTCTCTGGCTGATATCCTAAGACTGGAAAAAGTTGAGTTACAATAATAATTACTCCAATTCCGCTCATAAAACCCGAAACAACAGGATATGGAATGTACTTGATATACTTTCCTATTTTTAAAAGACCAAAAACTACCTGTAAAAGTCCCGAACTGAGAAATACCATTAGAATAGTGGGTAAAGCCGATTGCAAATTACCATCAAATTCTTGCATGACCCCACTTATCACCAAATAAGAAACCGCAGTCATAGGCGCAGTTGGGCCACTGATTTGCGTATTGGTACCTCCAAAGAGCGAGGCAAAAAACGCAATGAATATAGCACCAAATAATCCTGCTGCCGCTCCCATCTCAGTTTGTTGTCCGAAGGCAAGCGCTAAAGGAAGAGCAACAATACCTGCTGTAATCCCTCCAAACAAATCACCTCTAAAATCCTTAAAGGATATTTTAAACACATCTTTCATTCCCATATTATTGTTTTTCTTGATTTTAACAAAAATACCAAAAAAATATTTAATGGGCGGAGCAGGAAGCTAAGAGACTGGCTTACACTAACAAATAAAAAACACTAATATTTTTCCTATTAGAAAAAAATCACTACTTTTGCACCTCGAAAAAATATTAATCAATTAATTAATTTTATTATGAACAATTACGAAACTGTTTTCATTTTAACTCCCGTTCTATCTGACGCGCAGGTGGAGGAAGCAGTAAAAAAATTCCAAGACTTGTTGACTTCGCACAATTGCGAAATCGTTGCGAAAGAAAATTGGGGTCTTAAGAAATTGGCTTACCCTATCCAATTGAAGAAGAACGGATTCTATACTTTGATCGAGTTCAAAGGAGAAGGAAACATTGTTGCAGAATTAGAAACTGCTTACAAACGTGACGAGAGAGTTATCCGTTACTTAACTACAAAATTGGATAAATACGGTGTAGAATACGCTGTTACCAGAAGAGCAAAACTAAAAACTGCAAAAGCTTAATTTCAATCCCAAATCTTTAAAAAATACCATTATGGCAATAGATGAAATGGCACAACAAGCCGCACAAGGAGGAGAATCAGAAGTAAAATTCTTAACTCCGATTGACATCAATACAAAATCAGAAAAGAAATATTGTAGATTCAAAAAATTTGGAATCAAGCATGTTGATTACAAAGACGCAGATTTCTTACTTCAATTTGTTAACGAACAAGGTAAAATCTTACCAAGAAGATACACTGGAACTTCTTTGAAATATCAAAGAAAAGTATCTTCAGCTATCAAAAGAGCAAGACACCTTGCTTTGATGCCTTACGTAGCAGATTTATTAAAATAAAAAAATTGCAATTAGCCATTAGCAAATCGCTTTTGGCTTTTTGTTGCTGAATCAATAATTAAAATTCTAACGATTTAGATAAGAGATAAAAGATAATAGATAATAGATTTTTATTAATCTTGATTCTTGCCTCTTTGTTCTTGCCTCTAAAACTAAAACGGACAACAACATGGACATTATTCTAAAAAAAGACGTAGAAAACTTAGGACTAGAGTTTGATATCGTATCTGTAAAACCAGGTTACGCTAGAAACTTCTTAATCCCTCAAGGATACGCTGTTTTGGCAACGCCAAAAGCAAAAACTCAACTTCAAGAGACTCTAGAATCTAGAAAAGAAGAAGAAGCTAAGTTAATCGCTGAAGCTAACGCTAAAGTTGCTCAGTTGAAAAACACTCCACTTTCTATCAAAGCTAAAGTGGGAACTGGTGACAAACTTTTCGGTTCTATCAACAATGCTAACCTTTCTGAAGAATTAGCTAAAGCAGGAGTGCAAATCGACAGAAAATACATCAAAATTCCTGGTAACACTATCAAGAGAACTGGTAAATTTTCTGCATTGATGAGACTTCACAGAGATGTAGAATATAATTACGAATTCGATATCGTTTCTGACGCACCAGTTGAAGCAGCTCCTAAAAAAGTTGAAGATAAACCAGCTACTACTGAAGAAGCATAAGAAAACATTCAGTTTTCTGACAATAAAAAAACCGATTCTGTTGAATCGGTTTTTTTATTTATCTCAATTGATTTCTCGGCTATTATTGATAAGCCCAAGCTTTCAAAAATTCTTTGGTCTTCTCTAGGTCATACCCCTTCTTTCCATCTTCCAACACTTCACTGCTTTGTACTTTGACAAGTTCTCCATTTTTGTTAAGAACAATAAAAACTGGATAACCATACTTTTCTCCAGGATTACCATATCTCGCAAAAACTTCCGAATTCTTGTTTTCCGGTGAAAAATTAAGGTGATAATAAATCAGCGCATTCTCAGTCATCTCTTTCAATTCTTTATTCTCTTGTCTGAAACTCTCGAATCTACGACACCAGATACACCAGTTCCCTCCTGCTTGCAAAATAATATTCTTCTCTTCTTTTTGTGCAATTTTGATTAATTCAGCAATTTTTTTATTAGCATCCTCCGTTTCATTATAAGGCTTAGGAAGTGTAGCTTTTTCCAACTTTGCGGCCTCAATAGCTGCTGCTTTATCTTTTTCAGTTTGGGTCTGTGCAAAGCCTGTTGCTGTTAATCCTAACAACAATATTGCCGACATCATATATCTGGTACTTTTCATAATTCAAAATTATTATAAACTTGACAAATTTAGAAAATTAAAATTTCTATTCGTCCAATAATTCATAAATTTGCAACTCTTTATGAAAATTGTCTTCCAAATAGTTCTGCTCATCTCCCGACTGCCACTGAAAGTCTTATATGGTTTTTCAGATTTTATATTTTATGTAATCTACTATGTGGTCAGGTATAGACAAAAAGTGATACTGGAGAATTTGAGAAAATCCTTTCCCGAAAAATCCGAAAAAGAAATCACAGAAATCTGCAAGAAGTTCTACCGTAACTTTTGCGACTACTTGGTAGAAACGATTAAGTCTTTTACCATTACCTCTGATGAACTGAGAGTAAGAGTACAACATATCAACCAACACGTCTTTACAGATGCCAAAAAGGACGGGCAAAATATGATTATGCTCTGTGGCCACGTTTTCAACTGGGAATGGTTTAACGCTTTCTCAACCGCCGTTCCTCAGAAAAATTGTTATCCGGTCTATCGGAAGATGCAAAGTCCTTTTTGGGACGAAAAAATTCGTCAAATTAGAAATAGCTACGGAAACCAATCTGTCGAGGCTAACGATGTCATCAGACACATCTTTCGTACTCCTAACGACGGAGACTCAATCTATTTATTTGTAGCAGACCAAACGCCTAACCACAATCATATAGATTATGGGCTTGAGTTTCTGCATCAAGACACGCCTATTTTCCTCGGTTATGATAAGCTTTCGACGAGAATGGACTTGTCTTTTGTCTATTGTGATATGAAGAAGGTAAAACGCGGATTTTATCAAGTTAATTACTATAAAATTGAACCTGACCAAGAAAGATTTGAGTCGTTTGAAGTGGCGATTAAATTCCATCAACTTCTAGAAAACACCATCAGAAAAAATCCTGATAACTACTTATGGAGCCATAGAAAATGGAAATACTCCAATATCATCAAAAGAATGATACAACAGTGAAAATATCAATCGTAATACTGAATTGGAACGGAAAAAACTGGCTGGAAAAATTTGTTCCGACCGTCATCCGCTATTCAGAAGGAGCAGAAATTGTAGTCATTGATAACGCGTCGACTGATGACTCGGTACATTTTCTTGAAACCACCTTTCCTCAAGTTAAAATTGTCTTTAACAAAGAAAATCATGGATTCGCATCTGGTTATAACGAAGGTTTGAAGTCCGTTGATGCCGATATTTACTGTCTTCTCAACTCCGATGTGGAAGTAACAGAAAATTGGATTGTGCCAATCAAAAATCTTTTTGAAAGCCATCCGAACATTGCAGCAATACAACCCAAAATATTGAGTTATCACCACAAAGATAAGTTTGAATTTGCTGGTGCTGCAGGTGGAATGATTGACAACCTAGGCTATCCATATTGCAGAGGTCGTGTTTTTGATGACACCGAAAAAGATAACGGACAATACAATGACACCGCAGAAATTTTTTGGGCTTCGGGATGTGCTTTTTTTGTTCGATCCAAAGACTTTTGGGAACAAAATGGTTTTGATGGACGTTTTTTTGCACACCAAGAAGAAATTGATTTGTGTTGGAGATTTCACAATACGGGCAAAAAGGTATATTATACCCACGAATCGGTAGTTTATCATGTTGGCGGAGGAACACTAAGTAAACAAAGCCCAAATAAGACTTATCTCAACTTCAGAAACAACCTCATGATGCTTCAAAAAAACCTTCCCTTCCCAAGGTTGGTTTGGCTGATTTTCTTCCGTTTGGTTTTGGATGGTGTTGCAGGCATCTATGTTGGAATCAAAAACGGATTTCCTCACCTTTGGGCAATAGTCAGAGCCCATTTTGGATTTTACAAAGAGATATTTCGAACTAGAAAGTTGAGACAAAATCATCAAATGAAGAATTATTACCAAACTAAATGGTTAATTTTTAAACATTATTTGAAGTAATATCATGTTAGATTTCTGCGCTATTGACTTCGAAACCGCAACACATGAGCGACATTCAGCGTGTGAAATGGGTATTTGCTTGGTCGAAAACGGAGAAATCATCGAAACCAAAACTTGGCTCATCAAACCTCCAAGTTATCCCTATTTTCATCCGAGAAATATTGAAGTTCATGGCATTCAACCAAGTGATGTTGCTGATGCACCTACTTTTGATGAAATCTGGCACGAAGCTCAAGACCTTCTTTATGGAAATATCATGATTGCTCATAATGCAGGCTTTGACGCCGGAGTTTTGCGCGGTTGCCTAGATTATTATGGCTTTTTCAAACCTAATATCAACTATCTATGTAGCATTCAGTTAGCGAAAAAATCTTGGAAAGGACTGAAAAGTTATAGCCTCAAAAACCTTGCGAACGAACACCATATCCAATTTCAACACCATAGAGCTGGTGACGACGCCGAAGTCTGTGCGCAGCTTTCTCTACTCGCCTTCAATCAATTGATGTTGACACGTAACGACGAAGTTGAACAAGTGCTCAAAAGCAACATCAAGAAACTCTAAAAAAATTGAATTTTATCGAAACCACAATTTATGGTAATGTACTGAAAAATAGTTGGTGGATTTTACAAAAAATATGATTAAATTCTGCGTGTTAATCTGAAGAGAAAAA
>NZ_JBYVEB010000096.1:0-10887 GCF_058117085.1 Chryseobacterium sp. CG10_8
AAAATTTTTCAGCAGTAGTCGCTTTGTAAGTGTTTTCATAAAAATAATCCTTTAATTCTGCGAATAAGTATTCTGGTTTTAAAAGATCAACATAATGCAATGAATCATAAAACCAATCATCATTCATGTCAGTTCTTGTCCTTTCTATTGCTCTATTTAAATCTAAGTATGAATTATTGATTTTTGCCTGATACAATTCAACTACTCTTCCTTCAATCTCTCGCTTTAGATAACTATCTTTTGTATCTAGCTGAACAAGTCCTCTTCCGTGTAATTCCGCATTAATGCTTGCAAATGATATTCTGGAACACTCAATTGTAGAATTTTCAAAATTTTCATTCGGGTATTTTGATATTACTCCTAATAGGATGTTCTTGTTATGAATAAATACTCCGCTTCCTGACAAACCATTTAGATACTCTTTTGAAACATTATTTTCAAGATTTATTTTTTTCTCAGATGGATCGCTACGACTAAATTTAAAAGAACTTAAAGCGTCTTCGTTTGCTCTAAAAACTGACCAACAAGAAAATACAAGTTCATCATTGTCTAAATCATCAGAAACCAAAATAGAAGGAAAACTAAGACCCTCTACTTTTAAGAATTTTAAAATTAAAAAATCCTCTTTTTCAAAAATTATAATGTCGTTTTCATTTAAATTTTTGCTATTTAGATATGTTAATCTTTCAAATTTATCAGTATAATAATATACTTCTATACTTTGTAATTTACTAAACTCAAATTCAAGGTGGGACTCTTCTGATAAAAGATGTTTTGCAGTTAGAATATAGTTATATTGACATTTGTTTGGTGTCTGATAGATTACGCCAGATCCGATAGAAGGAACTCCTGCAACCATTGATTTTATCTTAACAGAACATGATTTTAGTATTTCAGATATCAAAGGCATAACCGTCATTTTTATTGTTAGAAATTAAATTAACTTTATACTCTTTTTCATCTCTTTTGGATATTCTCAATCTATCAATAACTTCTCCATAATTGAAGAAAAAATTGATGACATCATTTGATTTTCTGTTATTAATTATTTTTAGAAAGGCTCTTTTATTTGGTAAATAATGTTTTCTACTATTTGTAGAAATTACAAAATTTATACAATTTATTTTTTGTAAAATTTCAGAATTTAGACTTCTGTAACTTGCGTGGTGGGGTAATTTAATAACTTGAAAATTTGCATTTTCATTTTGACCTCGAATTTCATCAATAATCTCATTGAAACGAATTGGAGTAACATCTCCAGTAAATAAAAAATTATTCTCTCGATAAGTAAGCAATAATACAATACTTGTCATATTACTTGAGGAATTGTCTTGACTTCTATCATCTATATATTTGATTAATGTAGAAATTGGGGTATCCCAATCACACCTATTGTCACTAGTTAGATATACCCCTTTGTTTGAAGCATAGTTTTTTAGTATTTCTTCATTAGGTGAAAATATTCTAAAAGATAAATTCTGATCACTAAATAATTCATTAATCTTGATTTCCAAGTTTTTTGCGTCTAAAGAAGTTTCCCAAATTATTTTTGGATATTGAATTAATATCTTCTCAAGTTCATGAGCTTGTTTATATGATAAAAGGTTTGTATCTACAGTTTTCTCAAGATTATTCAATAATTTTCTTGGTGAGTTAAAAATTACATTATCTATGATTGGTTCCTCATTTCTAATTTGAATTTCTCCAAATAAATCTATAATTCCTTTGATGTGATCATCATCATGATGAGTGATAATTAAAAAATCAATTCTTTCTCCTCTTGATTTTATTTCATCATACTCAGAAAATAAAAATGTGTTTTCATTTCCTCCATCAATAATAATATTTTTAGAGTTATGGTTTATTATTATGGAATCTCCTGTCCCTGCTTTTAGGAATTTTATTTTCATACGTTTTTTTTAAGACAAATATGTATATTATTATGTTGATATACTAATTTTTTTCAAATCACTCAAATTTACATAAATGTTTCTACACTATTAAGCTACAATTGACTTCAAGTCAATTGTAGCTTAATTTCATTTTCTTATAGGGTTTAGATGTTTTTTTGTTAAAAAATAGACATTAAAAGATAAAACAAAGAATTACCTTTGTTTTCATAAAATATTACGCAAAGCGTAAGCTATCTATTGGTAACAGAAAACCGCTAATTTTCACTGATGACCAAGTTGATAGGCTTACGCCTGCGCCTCTATACGGGCGTGGGCTGAGTCTTTCTGGTCATCGGGTTCTTAGCGGTACCTCTGTTACAGTTTGGCTTCGGTTCCACGCCTTTGTTGTTTCAGAACAATTCGATACCAGGAACCCGTATCATAAAAAAACCACAAATTTTATGAAGATTTCAATTTTCATTTTGGGAGAATTCATTTTTTCCATGAGCAGCATCGCATTGCTGCAGAGCTCTCCAGAGCCACCTTATGAACCTCCGTTCAACATTATGCACATCTTATTTATCCTGGTTGGATTCCTGTATTTTTTGCCCAGCATTATCGGGTTAGTAAGAAAGCACTATAATCTAATCGGTTTAATTGCGCTTAATGTATTATTAGGATGGACTTTAATTGGTTGGGTATCCGTATTGATTTGGAGTTTGCTCAGAAGCAGTAAGGGTGTGGTCATCAATAATTTTTCGGAGACAATATCTCCAAATAGGTATTCTCAGCTAGAACAGCTGAACCAACTCAAAAGTACTGGTGCTGGTGCTATTTCAGAAGAAGAATACGAAGCAGAAAAACAAAAACTATTAAACCAATAAAAAAATGGATAATTTAGATAATACCAATCAAGACCATCATAACGATCAAAATCAAGAACCCAATAAAAGTAACAAAGGCTTTGATAAAAGCAATGGACATTTGCTTACCGACGAATTGATTCAAATGCGTTCGGATGCCATGTTCAACAAAAAATACAGATTCCTTGGTCGAAAATCAAACGATATCCACTATGGATACTTCGAATGTACAGAACATAATATCCCCTTTGAGCAAATGTTAAGCTCTCATTTTGCCGGAAGAGTTCCTAAAGGTTGCCAGGAGTGTTTTCATCATACACTAAGCACGACGATCAAAGCCCGAAACTTCTCTATG
Organism: Chryseobacterium sp. CG10_8; assembly: GCF_058117085.1. Taxonomy (NCBI): domain Bacteria; kingdom Pseudomonadati; phylum Bacteroidota; class Flavobacteriia; order Flavobacteriales; family Weeksellaceae; genus Chryseobacterium; species Chryseobacterium sp. CG10_8. The sequence continues at coordinate 3,111 of NZ_JBYVEB010000096.1, forward strand.
CCAAGAGAAAAGCATCCCCACGCATTAACCGATGATTATGTCAGAGATAAGTGCAAAGAAGTACATATGGGAAAACTCAAATTCATTAAAAGAGATGAAAAGGATTTCAGATTTGGCATCTTTGAATGTGCTCACGGAAAGCTTCTGAGAAACATGGTGAGTTATAACCTTAAGGGAAGTTTTCCTGAAGGTTGTGAAATATGTACCAAAGAGAACCGAAAGTACGAAAGTATTCTTACACCAGAAATTGTACGAAAAAGATCCTTTGAGCAATTTGGAGGGCAAGTCTATTATTTAGAGCGGGATAAAAAAGATAATGAATGTGGGTGGTTTCTGTGTAGAGAACATGGTATTAAATTCAAACAGAAGTTGTATAAACATTTCAAAGGACAGAGAGCGTGTAGTCTATGCCAAAAGGATCAGAGCCGACTATGGAAATTGACTTATGAAGAACTGCAGAAGTACTTTTCCAAGGAAGAGATTATGACAGAGAAAACATATGAAGATTGTAAAAACACCTACCACCTCAGATTTGACTTTTATATTGAAAAAATAAATCTACTAGTTGAAGCTGACGGAGAAGGACATTTTTTCAATGTTCCACAGTGGAACGGCGAAGAAGGATTTAAAACTAGACTTAGCAACGACAAAATAAAAGATGATTATACCCGAAGAAATAACATAAACTTTATTAGGATTGCATTTTACGAAATCAACCAAATCAAAACAATCATTGAAGAACAAGTAAAGAAGATTGAAAGGGGAGAGATTGTATATCGGATTCATCATAATAAACTTCCAGAATAAGAACTAAACTCTCTTCACTATTAGAATAACAAAAATAAAATCTATTGTAGATTATAATACAAAGAGAAGCCATCTCATGACATAGAAAAGAGATGGCTTCCCAATTTTTAATTTTCCCCTTCAAAACGAATATTGAAGAAAAGAAAATCGAAATGCATTTTCAATTTTCTGAATTTGAAAATTGCGAGGCAAACCAGGATAATAATTTCGATGAGCTCGAGACCTAAAAAATAAATAAAATTTCAGTAGAAGAATGAGAATAACATCTCTATAATTTTGAAAAAAAAAGCTCAATAAAAAAACGACGAACTACTATTTTCAAATAATTACAAATGAATAAAAGACTCAAAAAAAGGAGAACCACTTTTCTATATTCCATACCAAATCAGATTCATTTTATTTTGAAACCCGATCCGATTTACTACGAAAACCATAAGATCGAATTTAAAAATTTCATGTTTAATTAAATAAAAAAATGATAAAAAAAAGCAGAGAGAAGACTATCATCATTTTGTTAGTTTTGATTCTTATTTGGTTATTATTTTTAACCTATCGAATAAGTGTTCATGAGAAGGAATTGAACGACCAAGAATTTTACCTTCGTGAGATATTCAAAAGCTTATAAAGAGAAAATAATTAGTATATTTGAAGTGTAATTGGTTTTCTATTTAGGAAAGTGTAGCACACTACGTTTTTTTTCTTCCACTTTGTTCCAGTAAAAAAACAGTGTGCTCTCCGAGGGTTTCAATAAGCATAAAGAAAGCAAGTAATTTGTAGTTTAAATTTGGCAAAAAAAGGCAGTCAAAATCGAAGACTAAAAAGTCTAATAATGGAAATATTGAGAATTTATTTTTAGGAAAAATTCAAGTTAAAAAGGATAAAATAATATGGCAGGACAAGCAGTACTACATTATCAAAAACATGGCAAAGTATCCGGAGGATCTTTGGGTAATCATATTGATCGGATTAAGGGAATGGAGTACTCTTATCGTCATGCCGATTTGAGTAGAACGAAAGATAATGTTTATATCGAGCTGAACGATCATTGTCGGTCGCCATACAATGATGCCATTTTGAATAGAATCAAAGAAGGTTATAATCACCGAAACAAAGCAGGTGAATTAAAACTCATTAGAAAAGATGCCGTTTATTCAATTAATGTGATGTTATCAGGAAGCCATGAAGAGTTGGTAAAACTTGTAACAGATAAAAAGAAACTCGATCAATGGATTGACAAAAACCTGGAGTTCTGTATTGCGGAATATGGAAAGGAGAACATTATAAGATTTGCTGTTCATTTGGATGAAAAAACACCCCATATCCATTGTGTATTTGTTCCCATTACGGCTGACGGTAGACTTAATGCTGGATATTGGATGAAAACAGGAAAGCTTTTAGAAGAAGTTCAAACAAAATATGCTCAAGCAATGGCAGAGTTTGGATTAGAAAGAGGAGTAAAATCTGATCGTAAACATCATACTACGGAAGAATATCGTAGAAGAGAAATGTATAAGCTCAATGACCATAATGATATTCTCAGCGATTTGGAAAATTTGAAGCAAACAGATGTATTCAATTTCAAAGGCAAGAAAGAGGTTTTAAGCACCAAATTAGAGAACTTAATCCTCCATCAATCAGAAGCAACACAAAAAGAGATAGAATTGCTGAGAAGCCAAATATCGAGTCTTGAGAAGAAACTTTCAACTGCTCAACGAGAACAGTTAGAAATTCCTAAATCTGCATCCATCAGTGAGTCCAAGATTCAGAAGATAATAGAAAGCGTTTCCGTTAAGGATTATTTTTTCTATTTGATGGATAGAGGAGCTTTGAAGTTTGAGAAGAAATCAGGAGATGAATATTACTTCAAACAAGGAACTAAAAAATATACGGTTAACGAAAGAGGATATTTTGATTTTCAAACCAAAGCGGGAGGTCAAATCACGAAGGCAGTCATGGAGATCGGAGGAATGGAATGGAAAGTTGCTATGGATTTTCTTGAAAAATTTTCCGAAACGAAACCCAATCAATTAGTCGATTTAATACGAGATGAAAATAAAAATTTTGGAGAAAATGATTTCCAAATGACTGCTATTTTCACGCCGAATGATAGTCCAACGATTGATTATTTTGAAAGCGTGGGAATAGAAAGAGAAACTCTAAAAGAACATATTTATCAAGTTCACTATCAGATAGGACAAAACCATTTTTTTGGAATAGGCATTCCCAACAATAGCAATGGATGGAATATTTCCACAACAGAAGGAAATAGAAGGCTTGGAAAGAATGATATTTCAGAGGTGGGAAATAAAGATGCAGATGACGTGATTGTTTTTCAGAATATGATATCCATGTTGGCTTTTCTTCAGAAAGAAAAGGAGGAAAACGATCAAAATAAGCAGAGAAGCCAAGCAGAACAAAAACGATATATCTGTTTGAATGACTCCACAAATGTACCCCAATTCATTAAACAGTTTCAAAGTTTTAAAGGTAAGGTTAACTTGTGTTTGGACGGAACAACAGAAGGAAACACAATGACGCAACAAATCCAAAGTATTTTTCCTCAAGCAAAAGATTTAAGAGAATATTACGGAATCTATGAAGGAAGACATGGAGTGAAGGATTTTAGTGAAGTCTTGATGCGGGAAAAAGGTTTGTTGAAAAAGCAACATAATAATGGACAGAACTTAAGAAGGTTTTAAAAGAATTTGATGGGCGGTCTATACTCTGATTACAAAAAAAGCAGCAGCTGAATAGGATCAGAAATATGAAGCCGGAAGAAGATCTCAAGAAAGAAAAAAAACACAAAAGATGTCTCTAAGCTATACCTCCTATCACACCAACCTAAAACTTTGCTATGCTTTTGGAATAGAAAGACAAGTTTTTCCTGAAGAAGTTTTGGGAAAAATCCCAGCATCAACTTCACAATATTGGAAAAACAAAACAGCAAAAGAATATTTTGGATCTGATTATGAAGAGATATCGGAGAGGACAGTTTCGGATTTAAAATTAATTTTTGATAAAAGAGTTAAAAAAGCAACAGAAATATTTGTTGCTTCATTGAGAGTTTATATTTTGATTGTCAATTTAATAGGAAGGCAAAAGTTACTGATGCTCATTAAAAGAAACCGAAAGCAATTACTTCCCTATATTGATCATCTCATCAAAGTTAGCGCAAACAAAAAATTAATTTTAAAACTTCTTGGGATAAACTCAAGGCAGTTTTCGCATTGGAAGCTTCAGCAGACTTATGCTTGTGCGAAATCTATGATTTGGTTGTGCTATAAGAGAGTTCCAAGACAAGTCAGTATGCAAGAGATTGGAGTGATGAAGAAGCTGATGTCCAAGAAAGACAAAGAACATTGGTCATCAGGAGCAGTTTGGGGATATGGATTCCGACATGGACTAATCTCGATGGCAAGAACTACTTGGTATCATTACTGTAAACTTTTGGATTTAAGTAAAAACCGGAAGAAGTACAAAAAAGTAAAAAAGAGAATCTCAGTAAGAGCAGAAGCGCCCAATCGGATTTGGCATTTGGATGTGAGTATTTATAAGACGAAGGATAACATCAAATATTACATCTATGCTGTAGTAGATAATTTTTCCAGAAAAATATTGGTTTATGATTATTCTACAGAGCTAAGCGGAATCATCAGGTTGAAAAGTTTAAGAAGAGCTGTTGAGCAGGAATTTGGTGTTTGTCTTGATTTGCAAATTCCCAGTCCACCAAAACTGAATTTGATTGTTGATGGAGGAGCTGAAAACAATAATAAAACAGTAGAGGATTTTATCAAGGAGAGTTATGTAGATATCGCCAAGTTAGTGGCACTCAAAGATGTGTTATTTTCTAATAGCATGATAGAAGCAAGTTTTAGAGTTTTAAAGTCCTACTATTTGAAACCCAATATCCATAGTGAGGATTTTCCTAAAGAACTGGAGAAGAGTATGGAAGACATTATCTTCAAAAGACCACATCATGCCCATCTGATCTACACACCGCATGAAATTCACTCTAACCCTGAGCTTAAAAATATAAAACCAGTTCTGGAAAAAGTTAACCGAACACTAATTGAACAAACAAAGCATTTGCATGTGAAAATAACTGTGAATAGTATGGTTTTCTAATGAAATTATCGATTGAATTTTAAAAAGGGTTCATTTTCCTTTAGAATGAATTTTGATTTTTAGATGAAATGAAAAAAATATCCGATAAAAAAGTTTGTTTTATTAGAATGAACGACAAAACCAAAACCTTACGAATTTTCGTAAGGTTTGGTATGGAATAATATGTTTTTACAAATAATTAATAAACAATCTGTTACGCTATCAAAGACCGTTTTTTATAAGCATAGACTAAAATTGCAAGCTGTTAGACGTAGCCCAGTCAAAATTATTCAAAATTTTCACTAAACTTAATTCCTTTTTTGATAAGTATATCTTTGATTTTTTTTGATTTCCCTTGTGGATTTATATATATAACTTCATTTTCGGAATTAAAGACAACATGCCAATTTTTAAGAGTATAATTTATTGGTTGGGTTGCTAAATTAAAATTTTCATATTTAGTTTCTTTAAAAAATTTTTTCAACATGTTTGATTTGTTTAGTGATTCATCAATAATTAACTTATAGTTATCAATTTCGTAAACCTTTGAATATCTAAAACCGTACAATAACTCAGGGTTAACAAAGCATACATCAAACCAATATGCATTTTCAATACCTTCACTTGTATTAGCTCCAATTATTAATATGTTTTTTGTGTTATTAACTTCTTTCTCCGAATTTCTCTCCTCAATAAACGCACTAACAATTTGTTGAAAATCTTCTCTTTCTTGTCCATTAATATTACTTTTGCAGCCTAATACAAAAAGTAATGCTGAGATTAAAAACCAATTTTTCATACTTCTTATTTCTTTGTTTTTCCAGTATATGTAGCTGTTTGACTATTATATCTGAAGTAACCAACTCCTGGAGTGTATTGATAAACATTTTTAACACTATTATTGTAACTTGCCCGATCTCCTGCATTTAATCCTAACTCAACCTTTATCTCGCCTGTCGCACGATAACGAGAAACCACAAAACCCGACGGACCCCACTCCCCTCCAGCAGTATGAGAATGTACTCGTTCTTGGCGCATTGCATTATTTATAAAGTGTTTATTTTCTGATCCCTGTGAACTCGCATCAACATAACCTATAGCTATAGAAGCACTTACACTTTCATTTTCAGAGTGATTTGTTCCAATGATATTTGTAGAATATCCATCAGAAAAATTATATGTGTCTTGTCCAAACTCAACAGCTGTATAATTTGCTGCAAACTCGAAAACCTGTGTTGCGGTATCATAATCTTGAATTTGTAAGTAGGTAAACTTTGTCCCTCCGGGAACATCATCATGCCCCGGCGTATTGTAAGGAACTGATTTTGCTTCTCCTATTTGGGAGTCACCAGTAGGATTACTACTTTCGTCGACATTTACACGATTTATTGTAATAGAATTAGAGCCACTCTCGTTAGTAATAGTATCATAGGCTTTGTCATCGGCATTTATTTTCCTATCTATGTCTCCATTATTTTTAATCGTAATTACATCTCCTGCACTCATTCCATCAGGATCTATAAATCTAATTGGGTTGTTAACAGCATAGTTATAAGTAGAATGTCTTCTATATTTTTCAGCAAGAGGATCCACGACGCCCCATCTCCCTATATCCGGCATGTAAAAACGTGCGCCGTAGTCGTACATTCCTGTTTCTTGGAGTTCTTTGCCGTTGTATTTGTAGTGATAAGTAGGATTACCAGCTAAGCTGTTGTATCCTTCGTGTTTTAGTCCAAATGGATAGTAATTGTTTTCTTCCAGAACTTCTACTCCGTTACTTCCTTTAAAGTAACTGATTCTTGTGTTTCCTAAATGGTCAACGTAGTTGTAAATATAGCGATTATTTTCGAAATTATAATAACCTTCTGCTGTGGGTACAAATTGTAAGCCTTGCGGAAAAACAGCACCGGGATCCCCTCCTGTTGTATAAGAATACTGAAACCCGTCTAAATAATCTGTCGTTTCCAAAGTATTATATGCTTGCATTTGACCAGTAAAAAACAAATGCTTTTTCTGCAATTTGACTCCGTCTGCACGATAGATGTTCTGGGAATTTTTGTATACAAGAGTAGTAAGCCCGCCTTTTCCACCGCCAGTCCTCAATACAGATTGGTTAAATTGTATATACTTGGGAAGATTTAGGAAGTTATATTGAATATTTAAAAGTCCCTTATCTTCATGTTTGGTCATATTGCCATTGCTATCATAGGTTATGGTAGCTCCCGAGGTATCTGGGTAGCCATTATAGTTTTGACTGGTGTCCGTCACTGTTAGAAGTTGATTACCGCTGTTATTGTTGTTATAGACATAGGTCAAGTTATCTATATTGTTAGCTGTTGTACCGCCTGTTTGTAGATCAGCACTTCTTTTGAGGGTTTTAATATTTCCGTTAAGATCATAAGTCAAGACTTCTCCATATTCTCCAGCTGAAGGATTGGAGTCTTTTTGATAAAAGCCTCCCAAAAGACGATTAAGAGGATCATAAACATATCCATATCTTCTAAAATTGTCATTAGCTGTTGTCGCTGTTTTCCAATCTACTTCAGCAATGTTTCCGTTGTATTTAGGAAGTACATGATGATTTGGGAAGAAAGTTGCGTTAGGAGTTGTCTGTCCTTCTACTTGGTTATATTTGATTTTGTACCCAAATAAGTCACCTCCTAAATTGGTAGGGTTATTAATCCCTGTCATCCAGCCTCTGATATTATAGGTATAATCAATAGTTTGCAGAGGACTTGCAGCAGATTGTCCACCTACTTTTTTAGTTTTAAGTTGAGATACCTCATTGTAAGTGTTCTGAGCAAGAATTTCTTCCGTTCCGCTATCTACTTTATGTTTATGGGTAAGTAGTCTGTTTTGTGGATCA
>NZ_JBYVEB010000097.1:0-10814 GCF_058117085.1 Chryseobacterium sp. CG10_8
TTAACAGCTCTTTTTGTTTGGCTTTTTGTAGATAGCAATTATAACCCTTTATTTATAATTTTATACGGACCTGCAATTTTATCACTTACGCTCATAACAAAAATTTTTAAAAAAAATAATCATGAAAACTCTAATTAAACTTTTAAGCGCAGTTGTACTGCTAATCTCCACTTTTAGCATTGCTCATTATAATCATGGAAACGGAGGACTGTATTCTTTTCCACCAAAACATTGCAAATAATTAAATACTAAAACAATGCAACAACTATTGAAAACAACTCTATACATCACCGAATTTTTTCATTAATTATTAACCTATAAAACAAGCAATCATGAAACATTTATTTATTTTTCTGTTGTTCTTTTTCTTAACACAGATTTCAGCAGTAATCACATTTGAACACAGCAATCTCATTGGAGATATTAGAAGCATAACAAGTTTTATCGCCTTTCTAAGTTTTCTTGGTTTGACAGCTTATACATTCACTAATATTAAATCAAGTAGCTATGAAACCTAATGCCGTTGCCGCAATATTCTTCATGCTATCGCAACTGGAATATCAGCTCAAACCACACCTATTACCAACTTTGACAGGGGATTACTTAGCGGAAATATATTAGTAGAAGGTTACAAAGCCTTTAGCGGAAATGGCTCTTCTAAAAAAGCAGATCCTAATGCAAAAACGGTAGAAAATTATTGTTTCAAAAACAAAATGGACGAGAAAATTATTGTAAGACTAAATGCAACTATCGAAGAAGAAGACATTAAGAAAGAACTTGTTATCCAAAAAGGAGAAAAAGAATGTACCTATGATCTGCCAAAAGGCATCTATGTCTATGAAATTGCACTTTCAAGTAAAGATATTTACCAGAAAGGAGAATACCAAGTAACGGAGGCAACACAGTTTACCGTTAATAAAAACTAATTATTATCCGCCGTGAAAGTGGCGGATATTTTAAAAACAACCACTATGAAAACAAACTTAATAAAGAAGATAATCGCAGCAAGCCTTCTTGTTGCTTCATGCTTTTGCACATATCTTCTTTATCTCAATCTTGGCCAATATTATAAATTCAAAATGTTGACTTATGGAATCCTTAGCCTCACAACACTCATTTTATCAGTCGTTGTATATCGTAAAAAATAAATTTCAATAGTTGTTTTCTCCGGCTGCAATACAAGAACCTTGCAGTCGGGGTTTTTGTACCTATGAAATTATTTGACTGGAAGCTCAGAAATCTCCACATCATCTCTCAACAAAGCCAACATAAGGTCATTTTTGAGGTTGGTGCTTACAGATTTGAGGTCAATTTTTAGATTCTTGATGTTCTTCAAAGTTTTGATTTGATGAAAAAGTTCATAAAAACCAAAACCCGTCACCTTCCCATTTTCAAAAACAAGAAACGTTTTCTCTCCTAAAGTTCGCCCAGGAATGGTCCAGATTTCATTCCTTTTGGACAAACTAATTTTTGATTTCAAAACTTCGGGGTCGTGATAAGCCTCAATGCCATTAATAAAATTTAAAGCTTTGGAACCTTGCGTATAGGAACGAAACCTTAATATGGGCTGCAACTTCTTCTCCAAAGTATTTTTTTCCACCACCCATTTTCCGTTTCGCTCGTAGAGGCCAAAAGGCAATTTCTCGGTTTTATGAAAACCTTTTGCTCCCATCATTAATTGGGCTACAAGATGATTACCCGCCAATTCATACTGAATCTGTTCCGTCTCTTGCTGAATCTTTTCCCATCTTTTAGATTTGGAATTAAAGATTTTTTTCGAAATTTTATTTATATCCTGAACAAAATCCGAATAAAGAATTTTACCCGTCTCATTCTGCATATACAAAATACCTTGCTCGTTCGGCAAATCCTGCGTTAGCTCTTTAATTTTATTGATATAGGTTTTGGCGTTTGTCTCATGATAATGCTGCAAAATGATTTCATTTTGATGATCTTTGGTCATCAACAACCGAAACAAGTCCAATGTCGCTCTCGCATCTCCTCCTGCTCGGTGATGGTCTGTTAATGGGATTCCCAAAGATTTTACCAATTTTCCCAAAGAATAGCTTTCGGCTTCGGGAAGAAGTTTTTGCGCCAAAGGAAGCGTGTCAATCGTATTAATTTTGAAATCATATCCTAACCTTTTGAAAGACTGTCGAAGCATACGATAATCAAAATCAATATTATGACCTACCAAAACGGTATCGCCTATGATCTCAACTATTCTCTTGGCTATTTCGTGAAATTTAGGTGCAGTTTTGACCATTTTTGTAGTAATACCTGTTAGCTTTTGCACAAAAGGAGTAATCTCACTTTCTGGGTTTACCAACGAACTAAACTGGTCTGTAATCTTATGACCGTCATATCGAAAAATGGCAATTTCGATAATGCTCTCTTTTCTAAAACCAGCACCATTACTTTCTATGTCAATTATGGAGTACAAACGATTGCTATTTATTATTTATGATTAAAGTCAAAGAAAATTCCATTTTCAATAAGTGGACACACCATCCGATAGCAGAACGACAGCCCTTCTTCAATTTGACTTTTTATAATTTTGGAAGTTACTAAATTAATTTACACCAAAAACACAAAGGTAATAATAAGTACCGTCTAATGCCAATACAAAGCAATGTTACCTTCTCCTTCCACCTAAACCTAACATTCCAAGAATGGCTTTAGCGCCTTCTCGCATAAGAGTATTGGTAAATGTTCTCCCTTGTCTGGAATTAAGAACTTGCTCAAACATTCCGGGTTCTTCTTTCGGTTGTTTTGCCCTTGTTGTTGGTTTTGTCGTTTCAACAGGGGCATTTTGTACCGCCTTTTCCATTCTTTCTGTTAGAATTTCAAACGCAGATTCTTTGTCAATAGGTTCCTCATATTTTGCCACTAAAGCCGAACGAGAAGTTAAATCCGCAACCTCAGCATCCGTCAACACATCCATTCTGGATTCTGGTGAAATTAAATAGGTATGAACTAAAGGCGTCGGAATTCCCTTTTCGTCCAAAGCAGTTACAAAAGCCTCCCCGATTCCTAAATTCTGAATCAATTGGTCGGCTTCATAATATTCTGTAATTGGGTAATTTTCAACCGCTTTCGAAATTTCTTTTTTATCTTTTGCCGTAAATCCTCTCAACGCATGCTGAATTTTCAGCCCTAATTGAGACAACACATTCTCAGGAACATCGCCTGGAATTTGAGTAATGAAATAAATCCCCACTCCTTTGGAACGAATCAATTTCACCATGGTTTCAATTTGGTCTTGCAATGCCTTTGAAGCTTCTTTGAAAATTAAATGTGCTTCATCAATAAACAACACCAGTTTCGGTTTTCCACTATCTCCCTCTTCAGGAAAAGACATATAAACCTCCGCAAATAAGCTCAACATAAAGGTTGAAAACAATTGTGGCTTATTTTGAATATCAGCAACCCTCAAAATATTAACGACTCCTTTTCCGTCTCTCGTTTCCAACAAATCTTCTACATCAAAACTTGGTTCTCCAAAGAAAGTTGCTCCTCCTTGCTGTTCCAAGGCAACGATTGAACGCAAAATAGCCCCCAAAGATGCCGTAGAAATCGCACCATAGTCTCTTGCTAATTCAGCTTTTCCTTTATCGTCTTCGGTAACGTAACGCAATACTTTCTTTAAATCTTCTAAATCTACCAACGGAAGTCCATTGTCGTCAGAATATTTAAAAACAATCGACATGATACTGCTTTGAGTCTCATTCAATTCCAAAATTTTGCTTAACAAAACGGGACCAAATTCAGTAACTGTCGCACGAAGTTTCACTCCTTTCTCACCAGAAATGGACATCAACTCCACTGGAAAACTTTGAGGTGACCAAGGCAATTGCGTCTTAGCGTATCTTTCTTTAATAATGGTATTCTCTGAACCTGGTTCTGCAATTCCAGAAAAATCACCTTTAATATCCAAAACTAAACTCGGCACTCCTGCATGTGACAATTGTTCAACAAAAACCTGAATGGTTTTGGTTTTCCCCGTTCCTGTTGCTCCACCAATTAAACCGTGTCTGTTAATGGTTTTTAGAGGTAAAGAAACGTTCACTTCAGTGACTACTTCACCATTCAACATCGCTTTTCCTAATATAATACTCTCACCTTTTGGCGTGTAACGGGAATTAAGTTCTTCTATAAATTGTGCTTTGTCTGCCATCGTTTAATTTTTTTTCAAATATTAGGGTTAAAGATAAAGGTTTTCCACCAAAAATAAAACGGGAAACTAAAACCAAGCCAAACCCACATTCAAAAACCACATGATTGTAATCATGTATGCGCATAATCATAGAAATAATCGACCCGAAAATGATATTTTTGAAAATAAGTCATGAAAGCATTTTTTGCCTACATATTATCCTTCATTATTTTCGTTGCGAGTTTTCAAAACTCTTTGATTTGGCTCGACTATCAACTGAATCAAGAATTTTACGAAGTTTATTGTATCAACAAAGCCAAGCCAGAAATGAGCTGTCATGGTAAATGTCAAGCAAAAGAACAAACCGAAAAAAGCTCTTCACCAACACAATCTTTGAAAGAACGCTTTGAGTTCAATTTGATTCCCCAAGACTCGTTTGAAATCCAAATAGTTTCAAATGAATTTTTTGAACCAAAGAATGTTATTTATTCTCAACTTGATTTTAATTTAAAAGAAGGATTTTCGAGAATTCTTCCTAATCCGCCACAAGTCTAAATTCTTTTAGTGACGATGGTTTTTTCAAAATTTTCATAAGAAACATTTTGTGAAATGTTGCGAATAAGAAAATTCTGAAAATATCCAATCTGTCATTGACTTCGTCGAACCACTGCGTTGGGTTTCCGACGAAGGAGTGATCTGTTTATTTTATTCAGATTCTTCGACTCCACTTCGTTCCGCTCAAAATAACAGAGCATATATTTACTTCATTAAAAACCTCTTTTAAGGAATTTAAATTTTTAAAATCAAAAAATGAAACAATCTATTATTTCAGGCCTCAATCTGAAATCAATTCTACTTATATCTCTTTTTGCATTTGGCTTAGTCCATGCACAGAAAGATTCAATTTATCAGAATATTGAAGTGGTAAAAATCACCAAATTTTTACCTCAACAAAAAGGAAAAATCGAAACCGAAAACACCGACCTTCTAAGTCACGATGCTGGAAAATTTCTGAATTCAATTCCAGAAATTAATGGCATCCGAAAAGCAGGGAATTATGCAACAGACCCTGTTTTGCGGGGCTTCAAATACGAACAACTTAATCTCATTGTTGATGGCGCAATGAATTCAGTAAACGCATGTCCAAGTCGGATGGATCCAGCTTCCAGCCAAATTAGCATGAATATGGTAAAAGAAGCCGATGTTTATAAAGGCCCTTATTTCTTCAGATATGGTTCTGCTTTGGGTGGAACTATTAATTTCAAAACCTTTGAACCTGAATTTACAGACAGCACGAAAGTTAAAGGCAGATTATCACTCGGTTATGAAAGTAATGGCAACATTTTAAGAAATGAAGGACTTATAACGCTTTCAACTAAAAATTTAGTTTGGGACGTATTTGGAAGCTATCAAAAAGGTGACGATTACAAAGATGGCAACGGAAATGAGGTTCCTTCAAGTTTCGAACGCTATAATTTCGGAACAAAAGGTAATTACAAATGGAACCATAACAACACAACAACGCTTCAAATCAATACCAATCAAGGCCGAGATATTGAATTTGCCGCGCTGAGTATGGATTTGATTTATGACAAAACATGGATGTTTCAATTAAAACATTCAGCAGAATTTCATAACCAATGGCTTCATCATATTGACTTTAACTCCTATTACAGCACCGTTGATCATTCCATGGGAACACCTAATAAAGCCATGGTTTCAGATGTTAAATCGGATACCTATGGTGCAAGAACTGAGTTGATGTTTCAGAAAAACAAAATCACTTTTTACACTGGGCTTGATTACAAACACGAAGGTGCTGACAATATATCTATGACCATGCCTCCGATGATGCCCAAACGAGACGGAACCTCTTGGCAAGATTCCTCTATCAACCAAATAGGTTGGTTTAATGAGTTGAATTATCCTCTGAAAAAAGGAAAAATAACCGCGTCCTTACGTTTGGACTACAACACCGCAGATGCCAAAGACCCATCGCAATTGTTCAAAACACTTTATGGTAATATGAATTCGGAAGATGTTAATCTAAGTTTAAGCTTTGGTTACAGCCATTTTTTCAATAAAAACAGTCAGTTATCAATTTGGTTGGGAAGAACACAAAGAAGTGGGAGTTTAACAGAACGTTTTATCAACCGTTTTCCTGTAGGAATCGATGCTTACGAAATTTTAGGAAACCCAAATGTAAAACCCGAAACTAACAATCAAACCGATTTGATTTACACCTTCAAAAAAGAAAATTTCTACTTCCAAATCGATGGATTCTATTCCTATATGCAGGATTATATTTCTGGTGTCATCAACCCGAACATCAAGCCTTATTCTATGACAAGCCCTGGTGTTAGACAAATTGAAAATATTGAAAAAGCATTTAAAACAGGCTTTGAAGCGAGCTTCAATTGGCAATTTTTACCAAAATACAGAACGGAAATGGCAGTGGCTTATACTTACGCCAAAGATTTAAATTCTAAAGAACCTCTTCCTGAAATTGCACCTCTTGATTTTCGTTGGAATGTCGAAGCCAATTTTCAGCCTATTATTCTTGCACTTAAATATAGATTTGTTGCAAAACAAAATCGCATCAATCCTGATTTTGGTGAAATGGAAACTCCATCATTCAATCTTTTTGATATTGATGCCAAGTATAATGTATTTAAAAATGCTTATCTCATCGGAAGCATTACCAATATTTTCGATGAAGCCTATGCAGAACACTTGAGCCGAACCCTTTCAACAGACAAAAAACAGAGAATTTTGGCACCAGGAAGAAGCTTTAATTTATCTTTTGTTTATGGATTCTAATCATTAATCAAAAAATTATACACTATAAAACCACCACACGGTGGTTTTTTTTATGACAAATGCTACTTCCTTTTTATTTCTTTCCCTCAATTTAAATTGCTAAATTTGTTAACAGCCTAAAAATTCAGAAATGAAAAGAGAAAAAGTCCTCAATAAGATCATTGAGGAACAACAGAAAGTCATCGATAATCTGAAGCAATCCGTAGATAGATACAAGTCCGCATCTGACATAGACGAGGATGATACTCATGACCCAGAAGATTTATCGCAACAGACCCAAGCCAAAGACATGCAATTACGTTTTGAAAAAATGTTGCGTGATGCCAAAACAGAATTAAGCTTTCTGGAAAAAGAGTTACAAAACCAACATCTTGAAGTAGAAAATGGGAGCTTGATTGAGACCGATAAAAACCTTTTGTTTGTAGGTATTTCGGTTCCTGTATTTTCTATAGATGGCTTGGATGTCATTTCATTTTCTGATCATGCACCGATTTACAAAAGTATTGCAGGTAAAAAAGTAGGAGACCCAATCAAGATTGGAAATAATTCTTTTGTTATAAAATCAATTAACTAATGGAGAATAGCTTTGCAGTATCTCAACAATTATTAGATGAACTCTACCAACTAAGCGCTGCCAAAAACTACGCTGCTGGAGATGTTATTCTTAATGAAAATTCCTATATACGCTCAATTCCTATTGTAACTAAAGGAAGCATCAAAGTTCTTAGAACGGAAGAAGACGGAAGAGAAATTCTACTTTATTACATCAAAGCTGGAGAAAGTTGTGTGATGTCATTTCTTGGCGGAATCCATGGTGAAACCAGCAAAGTAAAAGCCGAGGTTGAAGAAGATGCAGAAATACTTTTTCTACCAACAGACAAAGTCACGGCACTTATCAAAAGTCATCCAGAATGGTTGGACTATATTTTCCGATTGTATCACAAAAGATTTGAAGAACTTTTGGACATGGTCAACGAAGTCACTTTTAAGAAAATTGATGAACGCTTACTCAATCTCCTACAAAAAAAGTTCGAACTCAATAATGACAAACTTATCCTGACTACCCACGAGCAGCTTGCCAATGAACTTGGAACTGCAAGAGTAGTCGTCTCCAGAATCCTGAAACAGTTCGAGGAAGACGGAAAAGTCAAACTTGGACGTAACAAAATTGAACTTTTGTAACAAAAGTTATCATTTTGTAAGAAATTAGACCCTATTTTTGCTCCTTATGGAAATACTAGGATATTTTTGTGCATTATTAATTGGACAAATTTTAGGGCTCATTGGAGGAGGCGGAAGTATATTGACCGTCCCTGTGATGGTTTATATCTTTAATATCAGTCCCGAACTAGCCACTGCATATTCGCTTTTTGTAGTAGGAATTACGAGCTCTGTAGGGTCGGTTGGGTTCATACGTCAGAAATTAGTTAACTATAGAACAGCTTTACTTTTTGGATTGCCTTCGATTTTGGGAATTTTGTTCTCCCGACGTCTAGTACTTCCGCACCTTCCTCATTATATCATCAATAAGTGGGGAATTTCGTTAACGAAGGATATGTTTATCCTCATTCTTTTTGCAATTCTCATGTTGCTTTCTTCCATCAAAATGATAAGAAAAAAAGAAAGAATTAGAAATGCGATGCTACAAACCAACTATACCTTACTCATTTCACAGGGATTATTAGTAGGAATTATCACTGGATTAATCGGAGCAGGAGGTGGATTCTTAATCGTACCCGCATTGGTAATGCTACTTGGCCTAGGAATGCGAGAAGCGATTGCAACTTCGTTGTTTATTATTGCGCTCAATTCCATAATTGGATTTGTATCTTCTTTGGACAAAATTACAGTAGACTGGAAATTCTTACTGACCTTCAGTGGACTTTCTGTCATAGGAATATTAATTGGGGTTTCGTTTTCAAAAAAAATAGATAATCGAAAACTAAAGCCCATCTTTGGTTGGTTTGTCCTTGTCATGGGGATTTGGATAATACTCAATGAACTAGTCTTCAAAAGAATTTAATCGAGATAGAACTTATCTATCAAAATTGTATCATAAGTTACATATTAATTGCACGAGTTGTACGACTTTTGCATAGTCAGAACAAATTAAAAAAGTTATGAAAATAGAACAAATTTACACTGGTTGCCTTGCGCAAGGTGCATATTATATAGTATCAGAAAATGAAGCCGCAATTATCGACCCACTTAGAGAAGTGCACCCTTATCTGGACAGGTTAGCGAAAGATGGTGTAAAACTTAAGTATATTTTCGAAACGCATTTCCATGCCGATTTTGTTTCAGGTCATTTGGATTTGAGCAAAAAAACGGGTGCTGAAATCGTATATGGTCCTACTGCTCATCCAGCGTTTGAAGCGACTGTAGCAGAAGACGGGCAAATTTTCAATATTGGAAAAATCAAAATTAAAGTTCTTCACACACCAGGTCACACGATGGAAAGTTCTACCTTCCTACTTATTGACGAGGAAGGAAAAGAGGTAGCCATTTTCTCAGGTGACACCCTGTTTTTGGGAGATGTTGGCCGTCCAGATTTAGCTCAGAAAGCAGCTAATATGACACAAGAGAAATTGGCCGGACTTTTATATGACTCTCTTCAGGAAAAAATTCTCCCTTTATCAGATGATATCACCGTATATCCAGCGCACGGAGCTGGTTCTGCTTGTGGAAAAAACATGCAAAAAGAGACGGTGGACACATTGGGAAATCAAAAGAAAACCAATTACGCTCTTAATCAACCCAACAAAGAAGCCTTCGTAAATGCAGTTTTAGATGGACTAACAGCACCTCCAAAATATTTTGGAATGAATGTAGCCATGAACAAAGGAGGTTACAGAAGCTTTGATGAAGTCATGAACAAAGGATTAAACGCCCTTTCCCCAGAAGATTTCGAAACATTTGCAGAAGAATCTGGAGCTTTAATTTTAGACACCAGAAATGCAGAAGATTTTAGCAAAGGATTTATTCCTAACTCTATTAATATAGGTTTGAAAGGCGATTTCGCACCTTGGGTTGGAGCCATGATTGTAGATGTACATCAACCTATCCTTCTCGTTACTGAATCTGGAACCGAAGAAGAAGCTATTACCCGCCTTTCCAGAGTTGGATTTGACCATGTTTTGGGATATTTACAAGATGGTTTCACTTCATGGGAACAAACTGAAAAAGAAACAGACACGATCAATAGAATTTCGCCTGAAGAATTTCAAAAAAATTACACTTCGGACTCGTTGGTAATCGACGTTAGAAAGCCAAGTGAATACGCTGCAGAGCACGTTAATGATGCTTACAGCAAACCGTTGGATTGTATCGCCGATTGGGCAGGAAATATTAATGATGATCAACATTTTTTCCTTCATTGCGCGGGTGGATATAGAAGTATGATTGCCGCTAGTATCCTTAATTCCAGAGGAATTAGAAATTTCTCAGAAATAAGAGGCGGATTCAATGCTATCAAAGGGTTAGAAAATGTACCTATATCTGATTTTGTTTGTCAATCAAAAACGCTTAATTAGTCATGAATCTACTAGAACAGGTCGTTTTTAACAATGACAAACCAAGTGTTTTCTCTAACAAGAAAACAGAAAAGCAACAACAAATTGCTATTGCATTGGGCGAAAATGCAGTTCTGAAAAAACATACGACATCAGTTCCTGCAACGCTTTTTGTAATGAAAGGGGAAATCACCTTCAACATCGAAGAAAAAAGTCATATTCTGAAAGCATTCGATGTTTTTGAAATCCCTGTCGATGTAGAGCATGAGGTCATCGGTAACCAAGCCGAAAATCTTTTCTTGATTGTAAAAGAGCTCTAAATTTTA
>NZ_JBYVEB010000098.1:0-10778 GCF_058117085.1 Chryseobacterium sp. CG10_8
ATAATATGCATTAGGACTTGAAAAAGGACTTGTAGTTCCAACATATCCATAAGCCGCCATTCCTGAAGTCTCTAAATAAGACCAACAAGGCGGGGCATTATTATTAGCAGAACTGCCCGTACTTGTGGTATCAAAGTTTTCAAAATAAGGCACACTAAAAACTCCGCAAGCACTTCGAAAATTCATACAATACGCCCAAGGACCAGGAACTCCATTACAAACCGAACGCATCCAAACATAATACACTGTATTCTGAGTTAGCCCCGAAACAGAGGCAGTAGTTCCAGTTAAAGCCGTCAAATTAGGCGTTGTCGCCGAAGTTGGGACAGCGGTTGCTGAATTGGTATAATACAGATCATAACCTCCTGATGGCACACTCGTAGGCGCTGACCAACTAATATCGGCAGTCGCAGAAGTTATATTGGAAGCAGTAACCGCAGTTGGCGAAAGACAGTCGGTATATTTGCTAACCGAGAAACCAAATATATTGGCTGTCGTACTTGTCCCTGATCGTGTAAGTAATGTTAGGACAACATTCTGGATCAATTTGGATTGGTTAGCCGCATCAATTGCGATAGCGGTTTGATAAATTCTTGGATTAGTCCCACCTCCGTTTTCCAGCGCATCTGTAGTCCTGTTAATTCTTCCAATTCCATTGATTGCAAAATTAGTAGCACCATACCAGTCAGACAGCGATATTGAAGCCACAGATTAAGAAGTTCCATCAGTAAAGTTAATTGTTGCTGAAACTGTACTCGTACCAGACCCCGTTGTAGCAATCATATAAAGTGTTGTTGCTGCAACTGGAGTCGAGAAAACCATTGTACCAGTATCACCAACCGCTGGCATGCGCAACACATTGTTCCCATTATAGCTACCTAATTGGAAAGGCAATCCAGGAGTTGAAGTGACAGCTGATGTAAATAATCCATTGGCTGGGAGTCCATAAGTAAGTGGTGCACTTGAAGAAGTAAGCTGAAAATCCTTCGAAACAAAGGCGAAACTTACCCCATCAACATCGTGAGAAGTGGAAGCTGAGGAACTCCCCACTCCTTCTGCAATTACATCGGCATTAAAGCCTGATGAAATTGTAACTATCTCATAATACTGAGCTTCAGCTGAACCTGCAAAAAGCATTGCTACAACCGCTGATAAATAGGAAATAGTTTTTCTGATCATATTAGATAAATTATGTTTAGTATAACAAATCTAAAGAAAATATTTCATGTATTTTTAGTTGATATTACGAAAATTTAAACAAATTTATTAATTCAATACAAATAATACAAAAACCTCCCTAAAAAAGGGAGGTTCACACACAAATATTTTTTTTCTTATAAGTATTCCTACTCAAAAAAGTATTACATATTTTCTAAAACAACAGCACTCGCTCCACCACCACCATTACAAATCGCAGCTGCACCAAGCTTTCCATTATTTTGCTTCAACACATTAATCAAGGTCACTAAAATTCGAGATCCTGAACTTCCAAGCGGATGTCCTAAAGATACTGCTCCTCCATTAACATTTACTTTTGATTCATCAAGTCCAAGAATTTTATTGTTAGCCAAACCTACTACAGAAAAAGCTTCGTTAAATTCGAAATAATCAACATCTTTAATATCAATATTTGCCTTTCCTAAAGCTATTGGAAGTGCTTTTGCAGGAGCAGTAGTAAACCACTCTGGCTCCTGGGCTGCATCTGCGTAAGAAACCACTTTTGCAAGAGGAGTTAACCCTAACTCTTCCATTTTCTCTTTAGACATCAAAACCAAAGCAGAGGCTCCATCATTAATAGTAGAAGCATTAGCTGCTGTTACCGTCCCTCCATCTCTTTGAAAAGCTGGCGGCAAAGAACCTATTTTGTCAAATTTTACATTTTTGTATTCTTCATCCTCAGATACGATGATTGGTTCACCTTTACGTTGTGGAACCTCTACAGAAACTATTTCATTATTAAATTTACCCGCACTCCAAGCGTCAGCTGACCTTTTATAGGATTGCACTGCGAAATTGTCCTGATCTTCTCTTGAAAATTCATATTTGGAAGCACATAATTCGGCGAAATTCCCCATGTGTTGAGAAGAATATACGTCAATAAGTCCATCTCTCAACATTCCATCCTGCATTTTAATTTCTCCTAATTTCACTCCATTTCTTCCATTAAGGTAATGAGGAATTTGAGACATATTTTCCATTCCACCTGCAACAATCACATCAACATCACCTGCTTTAATCGCTTGTGCCGCCATCATTACTGCCTTCATCCCTGATGCACAAACCTTATTGATAGTTGTACATGGTGTATCCTTCGAAATACCTGCTCCAAGCGCAGCTTGTCTTGCAGGAGCTTGTCCTTCTCCAGCCTGAATTACATTTCCCATGTACACTTCTTGAACCAAGCTTGGGTCCAAATTAATTCGATCTAATGCTCCTTTGATTGCTGTGGCACCCAATTTTGTTGCGGGAACAGTCGATAGACTACCCATGAAACTTCCCATTGGTGTTCTCACCGCTGAAACAATAAATACTTCTTTCATTTTTATTATAATTTATTTAAAATTTAACTCTTTTTCTTACCAACGAACAATAGAATTGCTCCAAAAAACTCAACTATCCAACCCCAACTTAACTTTACAGTGCTTGCAGCCAAATTCTTCCAAGATTCAACTGGTAAAAAATTGAAATATTCCAAAGACTGAAACTTGATCGCAATTAAAGTAAAACAAAAAAGAAGGAGTAATAAAACCGAAGAAATTTTCACCAAAAAACCCTTCTGGAACAA
The DNA here is from genome assembly GCF_058117085.1 of Chryseobacterium sp. CG10_8. Lineage (NCBI taxonomy): Bacteria > Pseudomonadati > Bacteroidota > Flavobacteriia > Flavobacteriales > Weeksellaceae > Chryseobacterium > Chryseobacterium sp. CG10_8. The sequence continues at coordinate 2,786 of NZ_JBYVEB010000098.1, forward strand.
AATACCAGCCAATGCAAGTGCACAAATTGCCCAATTTGCAATCGCCAAATTATGGTCCATTGCCCAATAATCCCAATGTCCAACCACGGGAATCTTTACTAATGGAAGGAAACTCCCAAGGACGACCATTACAAGTCCTATTAATTGTGTTGCTCTCATAAATCTGCTTTGCCAAAATACAAAAAAAAACACACCCGCAAAAAGTGTGTTTTTATTAATATGAATGTTGAAAAATTTAGAATTGCAAATCAAACAGCTCGATTCCGAATTGTAGTCCGTATCTATTCTTCAAAAGAGCATCATCATTAAAAACTCTTGAAAAATCCTTCTTTATAAATATATTGACTCCACCATAGCCAAGACTTATTTTGCCACCAAACAAAAACGGGTTAATTCCATTTTCAACTTTTTGTTGGAAAATATTCTTTCCACTATCTTCATTTGAATATTTATAGTATATCTTGTTCCCAATCTTAAAAGCCCCATAAGCTCCTATTCCAAGTCTAATTTGACGTTTTTTAGCATCGAGATACTTAACACCTTCATAATCTGTATACTTTGGATTAAGCACAAAAGAAAATTCAAGTGGAATCTGTATATACTGAATATTGACAAATGTTCGGTTCTTTTTTATACTTCCACCTGTAAATTCCTGTAAAAATAACTTTCCATCTTCTTGCGAAAAAACATTCGGTCTATGAGTCACATAAGAATCACCTCTATATCCTAATCCATATCTAAAGAAAACAGGACTTTTGTAGGCTCCTACCTGAAACGATCCACGATAATCTAAAACATAGGACCCCGACTGTCCAAACTTGATTTCATCATTATTATTAAAAAAATCGAAAGAAGAAGAATTTTCAGCAGAATTAAGAAAGCCTACACCAAGGACCAATCCATTACTTTTCAAATAATCCTTAGGATGTTTCACTTTCGTTGTAGTCCTTCCAAAAACTGCATCTTGAACAGTTTCTTGAGTTATTGAATCAAGTTTTGTCCTTTGAGAATTTACTTTTTCATTAATAGTAACTTCATAACGATCTGCAATTTCCTTTTTCTGTACTTGATATTCAGATTCCGACATTTTACCATCTTTATACTTTTTCTCCAGTTCATCTAACTCCGAATTCATTTTATCCTTCTCAGAAGTAACAATTTCTTCAATTTGAGTGGTATAAGTCTTAATTTTCTTTTCCAGATGAGTTCCGTCTTGTGCTTTTAAAAATACAGCACCAGCCAAGGCCATCGCTAAAAATAATTTAGTTTTCATAATATTTAATGTTTAAATTTTATACATATTCTTCTATATTGCTCTTTTGGGGAGCAACTATTAGTATTCGTTTTGCATTATAAAAAAATTATTGTGAAACGGACAACTCCACATCCTCAGAATAGACTTGGAAGCCAAGCAATCTTACCGAATTGGGTTTTTTGATGTGTTTTTTTTTAAAATCGATTCTACTTGAAAATCTTTCATTCTTTCTATGTTCATCGGAGGACTTCTCAAGCTCTCTACTAAACAGCAAGTCATTTGATTTTACATAGGTTTGATTTTGAGCCAAAGACTTGTTTTCAGTCGAGTTATTGTCATTAGTTTTTGATTCAACTTGTATTTTGTTTTCTACATCTTGATTTTTCTCTATAACATTATCAACCAATCGTTTTGGATTCTCCTTGATTATGTCTAAAGTTTCATTTCTTGATTGAATTAAACTTCCTGCCAACGGGCGTTCTTTATCTTTATGAGCTTCAGTATGAGTAGATTTACTATTATTAACAACAGCTTTAGAATTTTCAATAGAATCATTTGCAACTATGCTTTGAGATACATTATCAGTGGTAGTTTTTACACTCTCACTTTCAATTTGCGAATCTCCATCATCCTTGTTTGTTGATAATTGATTGGGCAAATTTCCACCCTGATTAAAATACAAAAGTCCACCAACACTCAACATAATCAAAAAGATAGCAGCGTACTTCATCCATCTAAATTTTGATTTAGAAGTAACCTCAGTAGGAATCTCCTCTTCAGAAACCGAATCCAATTGCGACTCCAATCGACCCCACAAATCCTCTGATACTTGCTCTTCAGCTTCATCGTAAGACTTCTTGATGTTATTCCAAATTTTGTCGGACATTTTCACTTTTTTTTAAAAATTCTACGAGCCATTTCTTGGCTTTGTTCAATTGACTTTTGCTGGTACCTTCACTGATATTAAGGATATCAGCAATTTCGTGATGCTTTTTCTCTTCGAAAACATATAGGTTAAACACCAATTTGTAACCTAAAGGCATTTCAGCAAAAATTTCATCGAGATTAACCTCGTCCAATGTTTCATCTTCTATTTCTTCAGGTATATCTTCGATTTCTTCTGAGTTAGCATACAAAACATTTTTGTTTCTTCTTATAAAACTGATAGAATCATTGACAACAATCTTCCTTAGCCAAAAAGGAAAAGATTTCCACTCTTTACATTCATCAATCTTGGTAAAACACTTGAAGAAAGCTTGTATCATCACATCTTCCGCGTCATGAAGATTCCCAACATAAGACTTTGATATGTGGAGCATTTTTCCTGAGAACATTTCGAATAAGGCTTTTTGAGCCGATCTGTCGTTCTGCTTTAGTTGTAGAAAAATATGCTCTAAGTTATTCTCCATTGTGTCTTTCTAATTATAAGACGCAGCGAAATAAAAATGGTTGCCTGAAAAAAGAAAAAAAAATATTTATTCATCGGAATTAGTGGCACCCTTAAACATGACACCAATGGAAAAAGTAAGATGACTTGGATTATTTCTGTAAGCTAAATTATCATAGCCAAATCCAAGTTGATAACCAGCACGAGAAGTGAAATACATCCCAACTTTTTCGACCTTTCCAAGTGTAGCAACTCGAAATGAGAAGTCTAATCCAGGGGTTAAAATATAGAACGCGTCGCGATTGAGATTTTCATAATCGGTAGACTCAATAAGGTTACCTTCTTCATCATAAGACTCGTTGATGTAGTATTCGTTAAGATTAGAAAGTCCAATTACATTGATCCCATTTCCAAGAAAGGCGGACGCAATATAACGTTCGTTTTTCAAAAAATCATACTGAACCAAAGCATTAAATGCAAAATTACTTAGAAAAGTCCGGTCAGTTTCAAAACCATAAATAGAACCAAACTTCCTTCCACTATACATTAGTTCGCCTCCAAGAGAAAGCTGATTTGTTACATAGTAACGGACACCCAATTCTCCGCCTACCATATTCTTGGTTGAAGCTTTTGTAAAGTGCACTCCACCCATAAAGGCAATATCATCTTTTTGTGACCAAACCAAAATCGAAGAAAGTAATAATAGAATAGTAAAAGTTCGTTTCATAACAAGGTGTTTTTTAGTTATCAATAATTTTTAAGTCTTATATAACAAATATATAGTTTGGCTTTCCGAAAATACAAAAATCCGCCAAATTTTAGGTGAATTTTTTATTAACCAAAGCCTTACGATTTTTCGTAAGGCTTGGTATGGAAAAATATGTTTTTACAAGTGCTTAATAAACAAAGTTTTACACTATTAAAAACCGTTTTTATAAGTGTAGACTAAAATTGCAAGCTGTTAGACGTAGCCGCTACGAAGTCGGGAGACTCCGCAGAGCGGGGCAATAACTTTGAGACATTACCTAGCTCTTGTTTTTCCTACAGCTGTTATTAATCCTTAATCCCCCAATTTCTTAAAATAAACTTTTAAATCTGCCGAATCTATTGGAATAGGTATCTCATTAAACTTCCAGCCATTGTAGGTAACTTTGATGCTATCGGAAACTTTATTTTCTCCTAATACAAAACAATTCTCAGGCTTTAAAGAATCGTATATAATTAAATATCTTTCCCCTTTTCTTAGCCTATAAAAGGTCGTTCGATCATAAATATGTCCTTCAACCTGATATTTAAAATCTGTTCCAACACCACGATTGTTTTTATGATGCCAATTACTTGTCATTACTCCTATTGTATATTTTGAATTTTTCAATACATCTTTTGCTTGATAATAAGATGTTAGATAAATCGAAAAGATTAATATTATACAAAGTGCAACAAGAATCAATAACCAATATTTTAATATTATCTTTATCACATTTCTAAAAATCATAATTATCCCAATAAACATCAAAACCATTCATATAAATCGCCGGAAGTATTATTCCTGTAACTGTTCCACCAGGAATACCAACCATGTTTCCGATTGCTCCTGTAAAAGCCTTTCCCGTATTTTTACCAAAATCTTTTTGTACTTGATAGCCTTGTCCTTTACGATATGACCCCCAAACATTATTTGCCGTATTCAAGGTTAAATTGGCAGTGGTCATTTTCGCCATCTGCCCGTAACTTTTTCCTCCTCCTACTAGTGTATTGATGCCAAATTGTCTCCAATCTACCGTTCCCTTAATTGTAGCTTGTGCGGTGAGATCAACTATTCCTCTTTTAATTGCTCCCTTAGCATAAGTACCTATTGCACCATAACCGGATAAAGACGTGTAACCAATAGCAACATAACCCCCTACAATAGCGATTATAATCATAGTGTCCTTCTGCTACCCAAGCCCCCATTTGACTATTAAATACTGCAAGATTATAAGCGCCAAATTGTCCACCAAATGGATTTCTTACACCATTGCCACCTCCTGCTTTTCCCTTAATTACCACCTCTGGAAGTTCCTGTGTAAAATCAGAATTACCTTTTACAAAGTCATTGACCCCCGAAACGCTTCCTCGTTTTTTGAAATATCCCATCAATTGGCTAATTTCATCTGGGTTGGATGTACTGATGTTTCCATTGGAATCACTAGTATAAAGTCCTGTTGGGTCCGAAAAATTTGCAGGATTATTTAGTGAAAAATTGTAAGGAGTTTGGTCTTGGTATGCTTCCGAAAGAGCATCTATTCCTATAAATCTACCCACATCTAGCATATAATGACGAAAGTCCATTGCTGTCATTCCAGTTTCTTGGAGTTCTTTGCCGTTGTATTTGTACTAGATAGGTAGGATTACCAGCTAAGCTGTTATATCCTTGATGCTTTAGTCCAAATGGATAATAATTGTTTTCTTCGAGAACTTCTACTCCGTTACTTCCTCTAAAGTAACTAATTCTTGTGTTGCCTAAATGGTAAACATAGTTTAAATATATGTATTATTTTCGAAATTATAATAGCCTTCTGCTGTGGGTACAAATTGTAATATTTGAGCAGATTTGATTCAACAATTTAATTTTCTCTTGTCTTTGGGTTGGTTAATTGAGGGAAACTCAAAGCCATACGAATATTCGTAAGTCTTTGTATGGAAAAATACATTTACACAAATAGCTGCAAAACAGCGAATTACATTGTAAAGCCTTGTTTTTATAAAAGAAAAACGAAATTAATTGCTGTTAGAGGAAGCCCTGTTAGAGGAAACAAGAGAAATAATTGAGTTGAGAAAAAATATACAGACTAAAAATAGAGTGGAAGAAATAATATAGATTTTTGAATCTATTATTCCGTTAAATAAATACAGATTTTTAACCCATATTACTATTAGCAATAAAGAAGATAGATATACCATTGCTTTTTTATAAAAAAAGGAAGAGGCTAAAAATAATATAAGTATCAAAAGTATCTCTAAAAATAGATTACTAGAATTATTTGGATAATCTGAAAAATTGAAATTTTTCTTAAAATCAAAAAAGTTAAAACTTTCATGCATTATCGAATAGATATTATCAGCATGTTTCCCACTATAAGAAATTTTTATTTTAAGAAATCCATACACGGATAATATACTTAGAATTATACATGTTACCTTACTATTTATAAATTTAAGATCCTTCATCTTATTCTTTTTGATTAATGACTTTAAAGTTTCCCCAATTAACTCTAGATCACCAAAATATAGGATCAACTCCGTTATCAAGCCTATGAATCATAGGTATCAAATATGGAGTAAAAGAATTATCCATATTTGAATGATCTGTTCCAGGCAGATTCAGATTGGCTGATTTCTGGCTATTCAACATAGGTGAAATTATTCTTCCACTAAACACAGAATCTTCTCTAGATTTAACATTTATAATATTTTAAACGATTTTTGAACTTGTTATTGCTTTCGAAACATTATTGGAAAGGGACATTTTTCCTCATGCATTAACATGTACCGGCTCTAGTGCAACGGCCAAATTTATCTTATTCCATTATCGTTTAATAATGTAAGTGCGGTTTCTATATTTCTTCCTCCTGAACTATGTCCAATCAATACAACTTTACCATTTGGGGTTATACTTTTGTAGTTTCTTATTGTTTGAGCTATATCAACAGGAGTGTCACCATTGTCAGAAGATACATAGACGACAACTTTAACCGACGAACACGAGTCCGTGAAATGACTTCACAATGTGGACAACCCTTCGGGACCGGGATCTAATTGCATATTTGGAGGCATATTAGCAAGCAATGTTTTGTGAGTGCATTTAGTGCCATCACTTTGTATAGATGCTCGACCTAAGCCGACAACAACTATTGTTGTTTGCCCTTTATTAAATTCTTCTGCAGAAACAGCCTCAAGTCCTTCTAGCTCTCTATGTAAGGTGCATAGGTAGAGTTATAAGTATACTTTTCTGAAAGCGGATCAATATTAAAGAACCTTCCTACACCAGGCAGGTAATTACGCCACTTAAAGCTATAAAAACCAGTCTCTTGTAACTCTTGTTCTTGGTATTTGTAGTTGTATAACTCCGCTCACATTTTCCAAAAGTTCCTACTCAGGTTTCTTCGTGCGAGGCTTTACACTGTAATCGTCTGCTCTTGCTCGCTTTTCAAATTTAATCATTTTTTCTTTTCAATTGAAAAAAAGATGATAGAGTTGCTGTTAGATGTTGAAAACAATAAAACAGTGCTATATGATTTTAAAAAAGCAAGTAACTCGATTTAAGCAAAACGATTTTTATAAAAACCTGATATTATATTTGCAGTATGGAAGACAAAATCCTTTTTCTCGGAATGCTTTTCCTCGTTATTATGGCGATGGCTGTATTGGTTGTTGTATCAAGCAATGCGGGAAAAGTAAAAAAGTGATTGCGTGAACAATAGTAGCGCAATCACTTCGTTTGATTTAGTTGTTGGAAGTCCGCCTTTGCGGACTTCTTTTGCAAATATATGATTTATTTGCTGGTTCTGGTGGATTATTATACAGAACACAGGCAGGAAAAAATCCCCGCCAAAAAGCCTATATTAACATAAAATGCGGGATATTATGGTCAAAAAAATTGCAAATTTTCGCCCATAATAAATTTTATGTTTCCGCTCCGCAAATAGTCTTTCCCATTGCTAAAATTTTTTCCTGCTCGTGTTCCTCTGATGCTCTGCTTTTGAAAAGAAAAAAATCTGTTGTTGTCGCTGTTGTAAATGTTAAAATGTGGGTAAAATAGCGGTGGATTTCGCTCAGGATTTATCCACATTTTAATATTTGAGCGTTGGCAAAAAGCGTGGGAGCATTTTTCCTATTTTTCGGGTGGGAAGCGTTGGCAAAAAAAGTCTTTTTTCAGCTTGGGGAAAGTTGTTGGAGAAGCGTTGGCTAAAAGCGTTGGAAGCGTAGTTTTTTTTCAAAAACGAAGCGTAGGAAAGCATTTTACATAATCCCAAATTATAGGTATCGTCGGCATTGTGAGGGAAGGAACTGGACGAACTCTCTGTTTTGCGGTGGGTATAACTATAATTTTGATTATGTAACTTGCTGTGGCATTTAAAGCATTGGAAAAGCTTCGGACGAGCTTCAGCGGAAAATGTCTTTTTGTTTTGAGGGCGGGATATTTAACTAAAATGCAAGCGTTGGAGTTTTATTTACTTTATTGGATGGAACTGATTTATTGCGGTTTGTAATGCTTCTATTCCTGTTTCTCTGTATTTTTCAGTAGTGTCTGCGTATTTGTGTCCTGCAAAATATTGGACTTTTCTTAAGTTTTCGCCCTGATCTAATTT
>NZ_JBYVEB010000099.1:0-10669 GCF_058117085.1 Chryseobacterium sp. CG10_8
AAAAATGTTTGGTCTTATTGTCATTCAGAATACTTCTAAAATACAATCCTGTTACTTCATTATTCCTGTTTCTTAACGCAAAACAAATACACCATTTCGCAAAAGGACTAAATCCTTTTTCTCCTGTTCTTGTATTGATTAATCCTTTGTCTAACAACAATCCGCATTCTACCGCATTTTGTAATAATTCTTCCGTCTTCCGTTCTCCATGATGGAACTGACCAGAGTTATAGCCGATTTCTATTCTTGTAAAATCTAATCCTCGCTTTTCTAAATATTCTTTTGCGGGTTTACTATTATTGATAGCATTTCGGAAGTATGTAAACATATTCAACAAGAATTGCTCTCTACTGATTTCTCTTTTTTCCGAACTTGGATTTAAAATATCTTCCGCTTTTTTAATCGCCTCATGTTTGGATAAATTTTCACGATACATTATAAAATCAATCACATCCATGCTTTTACCATGTGTTTTGCAATTGGATGAAAAACAGTAAGCTGTCTGCGTTTTATAGTAAATCTGCATACTTGGTGTTTTGTCCTCGTGGAACGGACAACACATTTTAGCATTCTTATCGGGTTTCAGACCATAATAATGCAGAACTGTTGCAATTGATAACTGGGATTTTATTTCGCTTATTTCCATTAGAAAAAAATATTTTAAATTTTTTCGATGTTATTATTAGATACAAAAGTATCTTTTTGTTTTCAATCAAACAAATCTTATTGGATTTTTTTCTATCCTTTATTTTCATACTTTTGTTATTATCATTAATTATTACGAACATTTATATCTTTTTAGAGATGAATATAGGAAGTATCATTACCACCTTAAGAGACAAAAACAATCTCTCTCAAAGTGATTTAGCCGATAAAAGCGGGGTTTCTCGTGTGATGATTGGGAAGTATGAACGTGGAGAAGCAATTCCGTCCATTGATGCTGCCAAAAAAATTGCAGACGCACTTGGTGTGTCTTTGGATTACTTGGTAGGCGAGACTTCGCAGGTTTCTTTTGATAAAAGAACGGTGGAGAGAATAAAAGAACTGGAGCTTTTGGAAGAAAGTAAAAAACAAACGCTTTATGATTTGATTGATACTTATATCAGGGATTTTAAAACCCGTAAAACTTTTGCTAACGTTTAACATAAAACATTATGACCACATTTAATGTTTCTATACCCGACAACAAAACTTCTTTTTTTAAGGAGTTTCTAGATATGATAGGCGCTCAATACGAAAAAACGGATGATGATGGTTTTGTGCTTTCTGATGAGCAGAAAAAAATACTCACCGACCAAGACAACATCTCTTTGGAAGACTGCACAGACGCAGAGGATTTCTACGAAGAATTGAAAGAAAAATATGAGTTATAAAGTCGTCTTAACGCCTGTTGCCAGACAAAATATTGAGGATGCAACTTTTTACTACACAACCAAAGTGTCTGCAAAAGTAGCCCGGCTTTTTATCGACGATTACAAAAGAACTTTTAAAGACATTCTAAAGGTCAAATATTTTAGGGTTTTCTTTAGAGACTTCCGAGGAAAACCTATGAAAAAATTTCCGTTTATCGTCTTTTATACCATCGACGAAAATAACAAAATCATCTACATTAAAGCCGTTTTTAACGCCAATCAAGATGACCAAAATTATACCCACATCCCCTAAACAATAAAACCACCCTTCTTTAGGTGGCTTTTTTATTAACCAAAGCTTGTACGAATTTTCGTAAGGCTTTGTATGGAAATTGTATTTTTATAAGTGCTTAATAAGCAAAGTTTTACACTGTTAAAGACTGTTTTTATAAGCGAAGACTAAAATTGTAAGCTGTTAGACGTAGCCAGCCGGGAGCCACTTATATCATTTTTTCTCAGCATGTACGTTAGAGGGAGCATGACTATGTACAGCAGAAATATTTTGTAAACATGAACAATCTTCAGCAATCGTTAACTTATTGTCAATGAGATTCTTTAATAGCCCTTTATCTTCAGGATAAATAGATACTACCTCTAATTTTTCGTTTAAACTGATGCTTATATTTCTATAACTAATGAACATATCATCAACTGTATTCTTAGCTTTATTGATTTGTTCAAATTTTCTCTTTTTGAAATATCGACCAATTTTCTTCTCAAAATCTTCAAAATCTTTTGATACTAAAACAAGTTTGTATCCTTTATAATCAAAAATTTTAGTATAGAAAATGTCCTTTAATAACGAGTTATTAAAAAAAGAAACACCAGCTATTTCAATAGGATAGTCAGGATCTTTCGTTAAAGTTAGAATAAGTATTTCATTATTTTTATCAACCATTCTATAATCCTCGGTATAATCAATATAAGAAGACAAAACTTTTTTTAATGTTACAACTTCTTCTTTAGTACATTGAGAATACAAAAATGAACATAGGATTAGAAATAGGAATGCTATTGTTTTTTTCATCTATTTACTTTTTCTGCGGTTTTATCATTGTATCTAATGTATCCATAACCAGTTTTATATACATACTTTTCCGGTCCTGGATGATCTTTTGCAAAAGCTGCATCGCTATGAGCAGTAGGCTGTAAAATGAAACGAGTTTCCCCTCTATACGTTGAAACATCAAATCCTGATGGAGCATAATTCCCAGTAGGCGGATGGGAATGATTATTTTCTAACCAATCTCCTGCACCAATAGTGCGAAGTTTACCTCCCAAACTTACCCTCCTTCCTTGCATACTATTTGCAGCGAATATGCTTACTGTCTTATTATAGATATGATTGGTTGATATTATATTTGTAGCATATCCGTCATTAAATCTATAAACATCTCTAATGAACTCAACATTTGTATAATCTGCTGCAAATTCAAAAAACTGCTTTGCAACGTCATTATCTTTAATTTCTAAAAAGGATAATGTATCTCCTCCTGAATGTCCATCATGCCCCGGCGTATTGTAAGGAACTGATTTTGCTTCTCCTATTTGGGAGTCACCAGTAGGATTACTACTTTCGTCGACATTTACACGATTTATTGTAATAGAATTAGAGCCACTCTCGTTAGTAATAGTATCATAGGCGTTGTCATCGGCATTTATTTTCCTATCTATGTCTCCATTATCTTTAATCGTAATTACATCTCCTGCACTCATTCCATCCGGATCAATAAATCTAATTGGGTTGTTAACAGCATAGTTATAAGTAGAGTGCCTTCTGTATTGTTCCGCCAACGGATCCACAACTCCCCATCTACCAATATCTGGCATATAGAACCTTGCTCCGTAGTCGTACATTCCTGTTTCTAGGAGTTCTTTGCCGTTGTATTTGTAGTTCTATATCACTGCTCAACTTTTCAGCAGATTTCTACTTCAAAACAGCTCGTGCGAACGCAATTTTTTTGAACATCTACTCTGCACGTAGCTAAACAAATATAAGGATTTATTTCTTTCAATTGAAAAAAAAGAGACTACGTTTTTTAAGGATTGACCTACACTTTTAAAAATTCAGTGGAGTAAAAAAAACGCCACCCCCGAAGCGGGAAAAAGCCTTTTTGAAGCCTATTTAACATAAAATGCTGGATATTATAGGCAATGCCCCTCTGACTCCCCACAGGGGAGAACCTTACCTATAATAAATTTTATGTTCTCGCTTTCGCTAAATAGTCTTTCCCGAGTCAAGGCCTTTTCCCGCTTCGGGGGTGAAGTGCTGAAGAAAGAAGTTATTGGATGGGATGGAACAGATTAATAGCAGTTTGTAAAGCTTCAATACCTGTTTCTCTGTATTTTTCGGTGGTGTCGGCGTGTTTGTGTCCTGCAAAGTATTGGACTTTCCGTAAGTTTTCGCCCTGGTCTAATTTGAGTTTAATTACACTTTGTCTAATGGTAACAGAAGTGAGTTTCTTGGTAAAATTCTTTTGATATGTAGAGACCAAATAATTAATATCGTCTGCTGTAATTCTGCTTCCCAGTTTATTCAATAGAAAAGCCCCTAAATCCCCCAGGGGGACATTTTGCAATGCTAATAATGATATTCTATCATTTTGCAGATACTGATAAAACAAGAGGATTTGTTCGGCATTTAAGTCTAAGGTTCTTGTGTTGGTTTTCCCTGTTTTTCCGATTTTGATTTTGGCGTTACTGAGGTCTAAGTCATCGGTTTTTAACCTTACGATATCGCTGACTAAAAGAGCTTGATGGATGAGTAAACTTAAAATAATTTGATTTCGTTTTTCTAAAATAGAGTAACGTTCTTGTCTTGGTTCTAAGAGCCGGAGCAGTTCTTTTTCTGTGAGTAGTTCCTGTAGTTGGATTGGATTTTCTTTGCCATCTCTAATCTTGATATTCTTTGCCGGATTGTCGTTTGCTTTTCCTGTTTCCAAGAGATACTCGTAAAACTTTTTCAAGGCATAAACAGTTCTTGTAATACTTTAGGGATTGTAGTTTTTACGAAGAAGCTCCACGTATTCCATGAGTTCCTGATAAGAGAGTGTCTGAGGATGGGCGTAATGTTTTTTGAACTTTTCTATTTCGTAGAGATAGCTTTTTGCGGTGTTTTTACGTAGAGATTGGTGTAAATAATCTTCTATGGTTATCATTTTGGATTCGGGTATAAATCTGTGTAGTTCCTAAATATTCGTGTCCTAAAAAGTCCCTTACTTTCTCCAGTTCCATTCCTTGTTCCAAAAGTTGTGTAGCAATGGTATGTCTGAGACAGTGCAGGGTAAAAGTACCTACGGTCTCCTCGTTGTCCCGAGGGACTTTCTTTAACAGGTTTTTAAATTCTCTATAGATTCTTTCTGCAGTAATTCCCAAAAATCTTTGGTCTTGGTTCTGGGTTCTTGTGTCTAAAAATCTCTTAAAGTCTTTTTTGACCTGTTTGGTAAAAGGAATGACTCTTCGTTTTTTGCCTTTTCCTTTTCGGATGTAGAGCAAATTATTTTCTAAATCGATGTCTTTTAATACCAAGCTCACGGCTTCTGTTCTTCTGAGTCCACAGGCATAACATAAGTGCAGGATAATGGTTTGTTGTGGGGTTGCAACGCTGTAGAGCTGACGGATTTGTTCAGGTGTAAATATTTTACGTTGTGAAGATTGGGGTGTTTTTATTTTCAGTTGGTAAGGATGGTCTTTTCTCTGTCCTGTTCTTTGCAGATAGTTAAAGTAAAGCTTGATGGATAAAAAGATACTGTGGATATAACTTTCACTCAATGGTTTTTGGGTTCTTACGCTTGTAGTAGTTTTTAAAAAGGAATGGTAGTTAATGATGTCTTCAGATAAGATTTCGGAATAATGTTTCCGAGAGTAATCCAAGAAGTTTCTGACTTGCTTGGGATAGCCACCCACCACCGTTTTACAATAACCTAAATTCTGTAATTCTTTTCTAAAAAATAATATACTTTCATCGTTCATATTTAACATTAAGAGATTAAGTAATTAAGGCATCTATGATGCTTTTGCTTTTGTAATATTTTGGATTTTTCCGAACGCTAACTAATTATAATAGATAATTGATTGATGATAAATGAATTAACCTATCATAGGTTATACTTTAGCGTTCGTTTGGCTTCCGTTTAGCGTTCGCTGGTGTTCGGTGTGTAGTAGCATAGGCGATTTTTTTAACTCTTGTAACTGTTTTGTAAAAGCTTCTTTTAAATCCTTTCTCACTTTCTGAATATTATCACTGTAAGAGATTTTGTACTTAAACCCTTTGTTGGCAAAACCAATTTGTTTTAGATATTCTAATCGAACTAATTCATTGAGATAGAACTGTAATTGTGTCTTTTTAAATCCCGTCACTTCCATGGCATCGAACCTTGTAAAACTCTCTTCTTTAAAAGCTTTCTTCAACTTCTCAAAGAACTGTCTGAGACTACCGTCTAATTCATCTATTTTTAGAATAATACTTTCGAATAATATTTGTACAGCATTCTCAATATCTTCGATTTCGGTTATCAGATAATTGCCTGCAGGTACTACCTGCCGTTGGTATTGGTGTAAAAGGGTAATTTGTTTGATGATGGATTGGGACATTTCATTGAGGCGTCTTTTATTTTTGACGTTATTGGGAAGCTGTATCTGTGTTGCAAACGGATTGACGACTTCGTAAAGCTTTAAATTCTTAACCAATTTCTGTATAAAGTTGATGGCTTTCTGCTCTGTATTTTTATTGATTTCTCCGGCATTTCTGCGGTTTTGATATGATATTATTCTCTCCGTCTGTTCCTCACTTTCGTTAATGGCAATAATAAAACTTCGGTTCATGTTATCCTCATAGAGTTCGCCTTTGGTGGTTGCAGAGAGAGAACTAAATTGCCCTTTCACGATTTTGTGACGGGATTTGTTGTTTCCTTTTTTGTCTTTGATGGTAACGGAACTTCTTAATACTTGGTTGGAGATAAACTCTCTGAGTGCATACAAAGCATCTTCTTTGAGTCCGTCTAAATCTTCAATGATGATAATCTTTTGGAACAGGTCGAACTCTCCCCAATTGTATAAGCTACTTTCCGTTATTCGAGTAAAACGCAGGACGTCTTCTTGTGGCATTAAGTCGGCAATCCTTGAGATAATATGTGTTTTCCCACTTCCTGACGAACCTTGTACAATACCGTGTAATGGACTCTTATTCAGATAACTAATGGTAATCAAAAATAAAAGCAGTCTGGACTGTTCTTCGCCAATAATTCCTGCTTTTTCAATGAGTTGGTTTAGATTCTGAAGTAAGTTTTTGTCACTTAAAAAGTCGGTGGCAGACTGCCATTTATTTTTTCCCGCAGATTGCACAGATTCTTTCTTTTTAGTTGATTGCGTGTCGAGGCTCTCGACTTGCCTTCCTAAAGTCGGCGAATCTCCTTTGTCGATTTCAGTTGAAAGAAAAACATCTTTTCTCTTTTCTAATAATTCCAAGAATATGTCTTCATTGTGTAATAGCAAGGTTTCATTAACATCTTTGTTTGGTAATTCTACAGTTGTAATTTTTACATTATCACATTCTCTCATTATCACATTACCACATTTTAAAACAGCTTCTTTTCCTGCTTTATCATTATCAAAGCAAAAGATAATTTCTTCCAGTTCCGGAAGTTCTTTTATGGCACTTAGTATTTCAGTGTTTAAACCGTTTGTTCCAAAGCAAGCTATTAGCGAATAGCTATTGGCAATTGGCTTTATTTGAATTAAGCTTGCACAATCGATGATGGCTTCGGTTAATATGAGTTTTCGAGTTTTAGGATTTGGGTAATGCGGGTAGATTCCCGAACGATTTTTTAAATAGAAGTGGCGGGAAGTTCCCGCTCCCAATTTCTTATTTTCGCTCTCCAAAATACTTCTAAAATATAGACTTGTGATTTTGTTCTCTTTATTTTTCAGAGGAAAAACAAGAGACCATTTTCCAAAAACAGTATAGGCTTTTGCTCCGGTTCTGCCTATCATTCCTCTGTCAATGAGGAGTCCTAATTCAAGGCATTGGTTAATTAAGGTATCATCTCGTCGAGACCCTTGGTGGAACTGTCCGGAGTTGTAACCGATTTCGAGACCTTCTTTGCCTGAACCAAGAGCGACTTTCAGTCCTCGTTTCTCTGCGTAATCTTTAGCAGGATTGGAGTTATAAAATCCTTTTCTAAAAAGAGCAAACATCCTTCCTAAGAAGGCGGTTTGCTCTACATTCGCAGTACCTCTGTTGTGGATGGCTTCTTGTTGGTTGTGGACTGTGTTGGTCTCTATGGATGGGGTTCTTAGCTCTGGTGGAATGAAGACGATAAGCTCTTCTGCTTTTTTAATGGCTTCGTGTTTGGTAATAACTGTGCCTTTGGAAGTCTCATAATCTTCTATAAATTGGATAACGTCTCCCGATTTTCCGCAGGAATGGCATTTGTAAAAGTTCTTTTCTAAATTCACTTGCAGACTTGGCGTCTTATCTTCATGATAAAAACAATGAAGCATCTTGTTTTTTGGTTCGAGACCATAATGTCGTAATACTTCAGACAAGCCTAAACGCTCTTTTATCGCTTTGATTTCCATGGAAAGAAAAATATTTTAATTTTTTTCGATGTTATTATCAGATACAAAAGTATCTTTTTGTTTCCATACCGCCAAATAATATCAGATTTTTTTCTATCCTTTATTTTCATATTTTTGTTACTATCATTAATTATTACGAACATTTATATCTTTTTAGAGATGAATATAGGAAGTATTATTACCACTTTAAGAGACAAAAACGGATTCTCACAGAGTGATTTAGCAGACAAAAGCGGAGTTTCTCGTGTGATGATTGGGAAGTATGAACGAGGAGAAGCAATCCCGTCTATTGATGCTGCCAAAAAAATTGCAGATGCACTTGGTGTGTCTTTGGATTACTTGGTGGGCGAGACTTCACAAGTTTCTTTTGATAAAAGAACTGTGGAGAGGATAAAAGAACTGGAGCTTTTGGAAGAAAATAAAAAGCAAACGCTTTATGATTTGATTGACACTTATATACGAGACTTTAAAACTCGTAAAACTTTTGCTAACGTTTAAAACAGGTATATTATGACCACATTCAATGTTTCTATACCCGATAATAAGATTTCTTTTTTCCAGGAGTTTTTGGATATGATAGGCGCTCGATACGAAAAAACGGATGATGATAGCAACGATATTCCCCAATGGCACAAGAAAATCTTGGACGAACGCTTGGAAGACTACCGCAAGAATCCCGATAACAGTATGGATTTTGATGTGATGATGAAGTCGGTTAGGGAAAAATACGGGCTATGAGTTTTGTCTTTAAAAACAGACCAAGAGTTTATAACGATATTATTGAAGCAGTAGAATATTTCTTGCCCATTAATCCTGCTTTAGCCCAACGTTTTCTTGACAGTATAGAAGAAGCCAAACAAAGGATTCTAAATACTCCGAAAGGTTTCCAAATAAAATACAATGAGAACGTGAGAACGGTTCTTATAAAACCTTTTGATTACCATATTTACTACCTCGTAGAAGGTAATTTGATTACCATCCTTGCCATCTTACACGCCAAAAGCGGAGAAGAAAAAATTAGCAAAGTATAAAGCATGTAGAAAGGTAGATAACCCTGCTTTTTTTCTCAATTGAAAACAAAAAACCACCCAATTTCTTAGGTGGCTTTTTTATTAACCAAAGCCTTACGAATTTTCGTATGGCTTTGTATGGAAAACAGTATTTTCACAAGTGGTTATAAAACAAAAGATTGCATCGTTAAACCTTATTTTTATAAAAGAATAAAGAAATTACAAACTATTAGACGTAGCCATGTAGAAAGGCAGATAAGTCTGCTTTTTTTCTCAATTGAAAACAAAAAGCCACCTAAAAGTAGGTGGCTTTTTTATTAACCCAAGCTTGTGCGGATTTTCGTATGGCTTTGTATGGAAAAATATGTTTTTACAAGTGCTTAATAAACAAAAAGTTATACTATTAAATCCTATTTTTATAAACGAAGACTAAAATTACAAGCCGCTAGACGTAGCCGGGCAAACATCCTCTAACAAAGCTTTTCCTAATTCACATTATTTTTTCTTGCGAGGGTTTTTCTCAGCGTGTTCTTTAGAGGGAGCAGTGGTCAATAAATCATATTACTTTATAATAGTTTTAGTTTATAAAAAATGTAGGCTATTCCTATTGTTAATGTCAAAAGCACAATAAACCCAACAAAAAAATTATATAGACCTTGCACAAGACCACCCGGATCATTCTCTTTCTCTTTCGTAAAGTCTTCTCTTTTTAAATCTCGATTGAATAGTTTAAAAAAATAATACCTTGTATTTACACCTAAAAAATTGATAATAATACCTCGTAAAATAATCTCAAATACTTCCATTTATCTATCTTCTTCTGGGATAACTCTGTTGCGTACTTGTGTAGTTATAGTTCCTGCTGCCCCGCCTCCTCCAACGTAACCGTTTACTTCTCCAATGCCTTTATTCAATAATCTATTTCGAGCACCTCTTACGGCATGTGGACCCCTAACAATAAAAGTGCCTTTAAAAGCAGACGAAAACTGCGCTGCATTTAATTTACTTAAAATACTAAGTCCTTGTGGTATTCCTGCTTTAATAAAGCTGATAGATTTTGCTGCGGGGGCTACAGTAGTCAGAGTACTCATAACGCCATCTGCTTGATTATAGTTAGTCGAACCATCTAGGTTTCCAAAATTTCCTCCTGTAGCAGGATTACTCCAACCATCACGCTCCAATAAGCCAAAGTCAAATACTTGAGTTGTGAGATATGCATCATTAAGTAGTTCATAGGAAGCACTTGCGACAAGACCTTCCGAATCAGCCCAACTTCCAAAGAATCCCCTATCTCCATCCCATTGACTTATGAAAGAACCTGAAGGAGCATTGACTGTACTTCCTGCTCCCGTTACAAAAGTATTATTAATAGATGAACCATCAGCATTGTTTGTTACCGTTCCATCTGAATTTAATGTGTAGCTATATCCTCCATTACCTAAAATATTTGCTTCTCTTGAAATAGTTGCGGAAGCATCAACATCTGTTACATTTTCATAATTAGCGGCTTTTGCCTCTTCAACAGTATTTACCTTGGCATCGTAGGTATAAGTTTTTTTTCCGCCAACAGTTTGCTCTATCCATCCTGTTCCCCTCCTACCATCGGGATCAATAAACATTATAGGATTACTAAAAGCATAATTGTAAGGACTATGACGGGTCATTTTC
>NZ_JBYVEB010000100.1:0-10613 GCF_058117085.1 Chryseobacterium sp. CG10_8
ATTTATTTCAATGTTTCTGGACTTACTGTTACTTTAATCAAACTCACGTTTCCGTTTCGTTTGAAAATATCAATTGAATCCGTTTCGCTCAAAGTCAATCCATTGTAACGACTTGGTGATTGTTGTACATAGAAAACTTCCATGCTTTCTGTTTTACCAATCTCGTAAATCGTTGGTACTTCACAGACCGTGAAAAACAAAGAGTTAGCTTTTAATTCAGCGGTATGTTTTTGACCTTTGATGTCGAAATATTCCATCATTGCTCCTTCGCTTAGAAACTCTTCTTTTCTCAATAAATTAGGTTGAAAATGGATTTTTCCTTCTTTCACTTTAATTCCTAATTCGCCAAATCTGCTTAAAATATCTTCCTTCACTTGACCTGTCATTCCTGGTTGTTGCGCACCTTTGGTGAAAGGGGTGTGAGAATAAGGGTCGGTTGGAAAAGCTCCGTATAATTCAGGGGATTTATGAACACCGATTCCTTCGTTGATTTCGTAGAAATGTTCTAACAATCTTCCCATAACTTCAGGAGAAGCACCTTCTTCCTGCGCTTTTTGACAAACTTCGAGAACCGCCAATAAAAGCTTAGAAACCATATGCCAATAGATAGAACCTAATCCTTCGTAACCGTAGAATGTTCCGCTTCGTCCTGTAAAGGCTTTGTGATTGAAAACTGATTCGAAAATATCTAAAACCAATTTTCTTTCATTGGTCAAAAGGGTCTGATATTCTGCTCCTAAAGCGTCTAATCCTACTTCTAAATCACCTGCATTTTTGAAATTTCCATTGAAATGATAATTTCCTAAAACATCTTGCTCGATGATTTGACGGTTCTTATTCGCTAATAAAAACATCAATAAAGCAGATGCTTCTACGCTGGATTTTGGAATGCTATTTCTTTCTAAAAATCCTTTCAAATTCTTGTTAGGATACAACAAATAAGAGTATTGATCTTCACGGAATAATGCTGAATTCTTTAATCCATCCAAAACTTTCAAAGCTTCTTGGGAAGACAAAAATCCTGAACTTAATACCGCAACTTGACCTTCTAACATTTCGCTCAAATAAGAAACTTCCGCTCCTTCTGCGTTGACTGACACCAAGTTATAAGCGTGATACAATCCATCTTTTCTTTCGTTTGCTTGGATAGAATGTTCTAAATATTTCAAAGAAAGGTCCGTAAATCTTCTTAATCCATCCAATGAAACGGTACGTTTTTTACCCCAAAATCCTTTATGATAAACGTGGCTTCTGTACTCGCTTGCAGCCACTCCGAAAATATCCAAAATCGTTTTGCGTTGTTCGTCAGAAATTTCACCTTCTAACAAAGCCAAATTCTCTTGGAATGCTTCTCTTACTTTTTTATAGAAATCTACTAACTCACTGGAAACGTGAATTCTTTCCATCGTGGCGTTATTCAATATTTTTTGAAAGAACTTCATAAATCTTCTCAAATAATACAGTGTAACCATCGAAACACCGTTACCAACGAGGGCGTTATTAGCGTCGTTCCACTCTGGACGTTGCGTGTTCATCCAAATTCCACCTTCTAAAATGAAATTAGAAAGCTTCGCTAAAACAGTTGCAAGAATTTTTTCGGTGAAGTTAACGTGAATTGCATGTCTGTGTTCATCCAAAACCAAAGCTCCATCTGCTCCCATTTTTGACTTTCTGGTCGAAATCTCTTCATCCAATTCGAAATCGAAGTCAATCGTGTCTTTTGAATTCTGAATGATTTCTTCATACGATTTAATCTTATATGGAACATTCGCATAGACGAAAACTTCCTTATCCAAAAGATTTTCTAACGAATTAGGGAAATAATCTTCCGAAAATTCTAAAAATTTCAATAAATAAATAATCTGATGGTCTCCCCAATATCCGATGTAAGACCAAGGATCGTCAGCTTCAATCGTTTCCCAATCAAAACCGTCTTTGGTTACTCGATATGGATTGTAGCCATCAAAAGTCGTTGCGTTCAAGAATTTGAAAATCATTCCTTCCACAAAATAAGGATAAGAATGTGCTAAAGCCTCCCAATTTTGGAAGATATCTCTCCAATTTCCTTCATAATCCAAGATTTTGGAACCATCCACCTCACTTCTGGTGTTGATAGAAAACTTGTTCCAAGGACGAGATGGGTCACCGTGACGACGACTGAACTTTAATGGAAGATATTCCGTAGCCAATCGAATAAAGTCAGCGTTTTCGGAGGTTTTGATAATTTCCTTTAATTCAAATAAGGTAAATTCTTCTGATAATTGCTCCAAAACAGCTTTGCTGTCTGCAAAAACTTGTAGATTGGCTTTTTCTAAATATCGAACGAAATCCCACTTCTCAATTTGGTAATTGTTATCGAAAATCCCTCCTCTCATAATGTTAAACATTACGTTAGAGAAATGTCGAGAGTCTCTTTGACGGTCTTTGCTCAATTGCAATCCATCCGCAGAAGCTACCAATTTGACCAAATTTTCTGTTCCTAAATCAATATCTTTTTGAATTTCATGAGCCAAATTAGCATCAGCTTTAATTCTTTCAGAAAGTTCGATGATGTCGAATTGAGATTGATTAACATTAGCTACAAAAGACCAACGTTTCTGCTCTTCAGCATTTAATTCAAAACTTTCAACAATAAAGTAAGCACCTTTTTCTCCTTTGATATCGGTTTCTTGACTAACTTGACCTCCTTTTCTGAAAATATCAAGTTGCAAAGAAGAAAGCAAATAAGTCGGATTCTGAAGTCCTAAAGAAAATATAGAATTGGCTTTCAAAGCTTCACTTGGTTCTGCTTTGTCCACGATAATGGCACTTAAAGCAAAAATTCCTAAACCTGAAGTTGGCTCAAGTTCTGTTCTTTTATAGGCATCGCCTAAATTACTCACTCTGGTCTGAAGGTCGCTTCCAATCCCAAAAGGAAGGATATTTTGCAACCCGTCTAATGCCGTCACTCCCACTTGGTCGTGAGTGAGATTGACCAAACGAGATTTTTTAACAAACCCGAAAACGTTAGAATTGTTCCATTGATAAGAAAAAGCCAATCCCAAATCGTGATTGATCTCTTCGAAAATCAGTTTGTTTCCGAATTCACTTTTATAGATATTTCTTGAAGTCTTGAATTTTCCCTCAAAACGGATAGAAAAAGGCTCCCAAATTTCTGTTTTACCCAATTTGGATACCTGGAAGATGGTTTTGCTTCCTGTTACTTCAGCGGATTCTGTGATTTTATCGTCGGTATAATATGGAAAAAGAGAAAACTCCGAATTCTTTCTTCCCGCAGAAAGCCCACCATTAGAAGATACAAACATCCAATGATTGCTATCACTCACGATACTCATGAAAAACGGGCGAAGCTCCTCAACATTTGTAATTTTGAAGAAATCTTCGTTCCCAATTCTTACCACATCTACTTTTGACTGTTTAGTTTTCACTTCAATTTTATTAGTCGTTTGCATTAATTTTCAATCGTTTCTATTGTCATCTCTGCCGTCTTACTATAGCAATTCCGCAAAGAATATGATTTATCAATATTTTAACTAAAAGCGCAAAAGGCACCAAGGCTTTTTTTCATAGTTTATCAGTAATTGATTCTCTTTTTAGAAATATTAACTACTTCTTGAAGAATCTCATCTTAATAATAGGTACCTTTTGCAGCGGTTATTTAGTCATTAAGTGTTTTTATTAATATTTAGGATCGTACACTCTTACATAATCCACGGTCATCGTCTGTGGAAAAGGCGTTTCATCTGTTGGAAATCCAACATAATTACCTCCAACTGCCACATTAAGAATGAGGAAGAAAGGATGGTCATACACCCATTCTCCATTAACATCAGCAGGAGTAAGTCTTTGATACAAGTAATCATCAACAAAGAAGTCGATTTTATCCTTGCTCCACTCCACTGCAAAAACGTGGAAAGAAGTGTCGAATCTGCTGTTTTGCAATCCATAAGTCTTCGTAATCGCACTTCCTCCAGAATAACCAGGACCATGAAGAGTTCCATTGATGATATTCGGTTTTTGACCTCTCAACTCCATGATATCAATTTCTCCACATTGTGGCCAACCAACAGTATCTACATTACCTCCCAACATCCAGAATGCTGGCCAAATCCCAGGCCCATAAGGTGTTTTCAAACGTGCTTCTACTCTACCGTGTTCTTGCTCAAAAAGTCCTTTTGTTTTGATTCTTCCTGAGGTAAAAGAATTGCCATTTCTGATGGCGGTAATCAACAGATTCCCATTTCCATCCAAAGCAACATTATCTGTTGAACTGGTATAATATTCTAACTCAGAGTTTCCCCATCCATCGGTACCATTACCTAAGTCATAAGACCATTTGGTTGCATCAGGAGTATCACCTGCAGCTCCATCGAACTCATCGCTCCAAACCAAAGTCCAATTTCTCTCTGGCAAAGTTTGCACGGCGTCTTCTTCACAGCTGGATAACGGAACTGCAACCATGCAAAGTAAACTTCCTGCAACCACTGCTCCTCTCCAATATTTTTTATTTAAAAGATTCATAATCTATAGTTTAAATTTTAATTGAATTAATTATGGAAGTAAATATTATCGAAATAAATAGTTCCGTTTCCATCTACTTTGAACTGAATGATATTGGACAGTACAACTGGCGAAAAAGAAGACAATGGGATATCCACGCTTTTCCAACCATTGGTATTGGTTCCAATTCCTGAAGGGACAGATAAAGAGTAAGCTTTCTCAACTGGTCCAGGACTAATCAAATAGAAATTAAGCAAGGTTGAATTGGCTGTATAATAATCAATGTGGATATATCCATAACTTGAAACATTCAATGCACTTGCAAACTGAGTCCCTTGATAATTAAGTCCAGAGTATAGCAACGTAGTATTACCAGCAATTGATGGTTGAGAAACCACTGTTGATTGTCCCCAACCTGGATTGAAATCTGTTCCGGCAACATTGGTATAAGCATTACTAAAAATAGACATTACACTTGAAGCAGCTGCTGTTGGTGTTGGTGCAGCAGCAGTAGGAACTGTAGGAATTATACTACCATTATTGTAGAAATAGATATTATCTGCATAGAAGTTGCTGATATTAGTTCCTTCATAAATAATTTGTCCAATGTGCGCCTTTGTCGTCAAACCAGAGAACGAAGTCAACGGGATATTTAAGCTATTCCAAGATTGAGCTGTCAGACTTGAACCAGCAACATTATATGTACCAGTTACATCATCTCCTCCTCCGTAAGCTCCATCTGCACCAAAATCTGCAAGTCTAATTTGGAAGTTTGCACCTGATGGAATTGCACTTGGAAGATACAAATCCATGTGGAAGGTAGACATGCTTGTTGCATCCACAGTCGGACTGCTCATTTGGATTCCAACAAAATTGAAATTATTATAGTTAAGTACATTATCTCCATTCACTGTGAAATCTGCGGATGTTGTATTCTGCCAAGGTGCCCAATATCCATTGTAATAATCTACCGCATGGTTGGTATAAGCATCACTAAAAATTGAAATCACTTTTGTAGGATCAACGGTTGGCGTTGGAGCTGGCGTAAATGTACCATTAGAGTTAATCGTTAAACTTCCGTCTACTTGAGTACCACCCAAAGTTGCTGTAATCACTGACGTTCCTGCTGCAATCACTGAAGCTACTCCTGTAGCTGAAGTTGTTGCCACTGAAGTATTAGAAGATGCAAAATCAAAATAATATGGAGTCAAATTAACATTTTGATTCAATCCATTAGGCATATTAAAAGTTGCCGTTAATCCATCAATATTGTGATTAACACCTATGAAAGATGTTACCGTATTGTTACTACCATTAAGGATAGATGCAGACTCGAAGGCAATCGTTCCTAAATTCTCAAACTTAACTTCGTCTACCCAGAAAGTATAACCTGAGTTACTTTCAGGACCTTCAGAAACGAAGAACATCCCCTTTTCTGCAACTAATTTAGAAGGATCAGGAATTGGGATAATTACTTTTTTCCAATTACTATTAACTGGTAAAGAAGAAATTGAAACCTGATACTTGTTAGCTCCAAAATCATTACCAAAACCAATCACGTCAATAGTTGCAGATTGAGAAGCTTTGATCCAAAAAGTAAGTGCAGTATAACCTGATAAGTCTCTCGGCATTGACGTATAGAATGAACCTCCTGCATAAGATCCATTAGGATCACCATAATCAGGAACTTCAAATTTCATCGAAGTTGTTCCTGCATATTTTACTGTATTATCTACATCAAAAGCAGAAGGAACCGAACCACCGTACGCCGAATAATTCAATCCAGAACTGAAAGTGTCAATGAAGACATCTCCGTTAGTTGGATAAGTTGCCTGCTCTAATTCGCTTAGATCTCTTTGACAACCCGTTGCAAGAAGTACTGACACCCCAAGAACGGCTTTGATCCAATTATTTTTAAATATATTTTTCATTTTTTGCTAATTTATTTACCAATGTTGATTTGAATATATGTTCTGATTTCCCACTCGTTTCCGTCAGGGAATCCGATAGCAGTTGGATCAGCAACCCAATTTCCAGCAGCATCTACAGAATAGATCGGTGCATATCTTGGAGAATATTGATTAAGTGTTCTGTAAGCACCACGCACCCCAATTCTTGTTCCTGGAAGAATCCACCAATCTGGTTTCCCTATCTCTAAAGAAAGGTCACCCATCAATTGCATTGGGAAAGTCAAGTTGTAATCTCTGTGGTAATCGTAAGGTCCCCAATCATTGAATTTGATTGCTGTTACAAATTTCATTTTTTTGTAAATCGTTCTAAGATCCATTCCGAATCTTTCGATTTTTCTTTCGTCACTACCGTTAGCTTGTCCAGTACCACCATAGATGTTAGCTATAACACCCCAATCAGTACTTACTTTAGAAACAATTCTTGCGTTAGCTTCCCAAAGGTCAGCTGCTGGTACAGCACCAGGGAAAGCAAAAGTGGTTCTTCCGTTCGGTAGGATTCCGATAGCAGCATCCTGAGTTGTTGGTAAGTGTCTGTATACAAATCCAGTACTGAAAGCAAAAGGAGCATCTTCTACTCTATCACTATCCCAAGAATACATCCATGTTGCAGGAGTTGGATCGTAGGTGAAAAGGATTTCTCCCGCAGTTTGTTCTCTGTTAACTCTTACTACGAAAGGATCTTCCATAATATTTCTTGGTCTTCCAGGTTGCGGAGCATCTCCAGGAATAGGACCTTCAAGAGGTTTTTGCCATAAGAAGTTAGGCGCAATTTGGAAGTTTCCAATGTTATAAGTGAAACCCGTTAAGAAGTTGTATTGGTTGCCACTTCCACTGTCTTTCAGTTTCCAACCTGTAAAAGTCTGTGTATAATCAGCACCTCCATTAGCAACCAATCCCATTGCAGCTCCTTGAGCATACCAATTGAATTTGCCTCCTGCGTAAGTCAACTTCATTTTTCCTCCCCAATTATCTTTAGAATTGATTTGATCTTGATAGATGTTACCATCTCTATACAATTGGAAAGTTCTACCATTCAAAGGTTCACCACCCCAGATTCCTCCTAAGTCAACACCAAATTTTCCAAATTTTCTTTGCAATGCCAAAGTAGCTCTTCTTGTTCTCAATTGCGGAATAGCAAATGAACTTTCTGCGGTATTTCTTTGGTCAAGGTCTTCATGATAGATACCTGTTAAATCAAATTTACCCAACTTAGTAGAGTATTTTGCTAAGATAGCTGGGTTAGCTCCCCACCAAAGTTCTGGTCCGAAAGCTACTTTCAATCCATTGATGGCTTTTTTTCCAGCAAACTCAAATCCGAAAGGAGCATTACCGTTATAGATATCCATATTAGGACCATAATTAGCTTCTGGATATAATCCGAACATATCTCCTTCATAACCCCAATGATAATGTCCAGTTCTGTAGAAACCATCTAAATCGAACCATTTGTGATTCCAGTGGTAGCTCGCATTATATACTTGCACTCTGTTTCCAGGTGTGATTGTTGTCGTAGTTCCGTCAGGATTCATCACCTCTACTGGAAGACCTCTGTTTTCATAGAAAATTTGGTCAATTGGATTCTCCGCTACATTACCCAAAATGTTCACATTAACATTAGCGCTCATATTGGCTGATGGGTTAGCTTCAACACCAACATAAAAAGACTCTGTATGATCAAATCCTTGTTGATTAGGATAAGTAGTATAATCAGGAGATTTGTTTTCAGGAGTGGTAATAAGACTTCCTCCTGTGCTGTAAGTAGAGAATTCAGCTCTTAGATTGCTCAATCTGATTTTGCTGTTAACACTTGCTTCTTGAGCAGCTTTGTCTCCTCTCGCTCTCAAATTAGCGTCTACAATATTAATATCATTAAAATAACTGTCAACACCAGCCATTTTTCTGGATTGTGTATTAGCTTCATAAGGATTGAATTCATGAACTTGTTTCAAAGCATAATACGCTGTTCTTGGATACAGTTGGTAATGACCATCTGCTTGCGTTTTACCTTTAGCACAGATTCCGAACCATTCTTCATTCATATTGTTTTCTCCTTTTTCGTAATCTTTGATGTAACCACCATTACTCCAAGAAGCGTTGCTGTCATGAACGTCTAAATTTGACGTTTGTTTATATTTCCACCATCCATCAGAAAATTGGAAGGTAAATCCACCGATACTATTACCAGCTTTACCCATTCCTGCTGCATTTTCATAGATTTCTTGCCAGTTACCTAACAAATAATAAGCTTGTGCTTTCTGATCTTCTTCATTACTCAATACATTAAATGCGTCTGCACCAAACTCGGTAAACATCACTGGCTTGCCATATTCTTGTTTAACTCTTTGGAACAAATCTGTGAAAGAAACACCGCGATAAGAGTTAACACCAAAAATATCAACATCCTGACATTCTTTATTAATGATATCTAAAAACAACAAATCACCATTACAGATTGCTACTGGGTGATTCTTATCAATGGATTTCATTTCCACTGCTGCTTCGTTAAAAAGTTTGTACATTGCCTCAGCTCTTTGAGTAGACTTTCTGTCTTGTACAGGAATATTCTCTGTCTCTGCTCCTTCCCAGAACAAACCATAGTTATTTTCGTTACCTAATAGATAAAGAAGTAGCCCTGGAGTGTTTTGATAATCTTGCGATAACTTTTTGACCTCTTTAAGGAGTAATTCTTTGGTCTTAGAATCTGCATATTCGGTGTTGGCTACCCAGCTACCGTCAATTGTTAAACCATAGCGACCAAAAGAATGGTTAAGCATGGTGTAGATTCCATAATTTTTGTAGATATAAGTAATCCACTTGGAAGGAATTCCGGAGTATACTCTGATAACATTAACTCCCATATTCTTTAGCATACCCATTTCTGAGTCCAAAGCCGACTTAATAAAATCATCGGACTGCGTCCAAAGGCTATAAGTGTAATTGGTACCAACAGGAAAGTAATCCCAGTTCATCCCATTCATCATTAACGGTTTTCCGTCAACCATGAGTTTTTGTCCTTCATTGTCGTTCACAACTTTCACATTTGCGGTTTGCGCAAAGAGAAAATTAGACGCCATTAAAATGAAAATTAGAAGATGTTTTTTCATAATAAATTCAGTTATTCTTTCAAAGAAATTATGGTTATTTCAAATGTGCTTTTTGCACTTCCTAAATATAAGTATGCATTAACACAATGTTAAGAAATGGGGTATATACATTCGATATACAAAAGATTAACTGTTTATAAATCAATTGCTTTCGTTTTCAATATAACATAATAACTGAGAAAACTCATCTAAAAATGAAGGCTAAAAAATCAAAAAAATGATCCTTCTATCATGAAAAAACTGAAAATTGCTTCCCAAAAATGAAGGCGAAAAATGCTTTTGGGAGTTTGGAGAAAAATAATCGAATCGAGGTCCTCCTTATAAAATCGAAAATTCTTAGCCTTTTTAGAAAAATCAAAAAAACAAATGAATATCCTTTTTTGTGATATTAAAAATTCCAACGCCATGATCGCTAAGATTTTCTATTAACTTGCTGTTTTTAAGCTCGCAAAGCCGTTTCACTTAGCCAAGCTTTCAATTTCTTTCAAATATGACAAAACGAGCATAATCAAAAAAGACAAACCCAAGTTAGGTCAACTAAAAATGGAAATGTACAATATTGGTCTTTCAATATTATTAAAATAATCTATTCAGCGTGTTGTGCTAAGCACTTGTTCGTTTACGTTTTCTCCATGGGAAAAGTATCGAAAGGAAGAAACCTAATGAAATGGTTCGACGAAGTCAATTTTAATCATAAATGTATTTCTTCTCGATACGATTTTTTGCAAAAATCTACTCGAAGTGACGAAATGTTATCTAAATGCAGAGCAGGTTCCGTTCAATAAAATTCTTTATCAGATCGAAGATGGGCTTAAGCCTTTTTAAAGCTTGACTAAGATAAGTTCAATATTATTAAACCTCCGTAACCCCTGTGTCGCTGTGGTTTTCTCTAATCATGGAGACGCTTAGGACACTGAATTTTTTAAATAATATTAATATTTGAGAAAGTAATTAATATTTTTTTCAGCCCAGTGACCCCTGTGTCGCTGTGCTTTTTCTTAACTACCGAGACACAGAGGACACAGAGTTCTTTAAATAA
>NZ_JBYVEB010000101.1:0-10262 GCF_058117085.1 Chryseobacterium sp. CG10_8
AAAATTAATATCAAACTGATGTGTTTTTTCATGGTGTTTGTGTTTTTGGATGTTTTTTCTTCGAGTAGATTTTTCCTTAGTTTACTTCATAGGCTTTGCTGGTCTTATTTTATCTGAGTATCAATGAGGTTAAAATAAATATTTAGATTCCTTTAGTTTTAGTTAAAACTACTTGCAATTTTTTTCATATTCTCGGATAATTCCACCGTAAAAATTGACGTAAAATGTAAGCATTTTTTCACCCAAAAGACACTGCTTTCCATAACCGCTAAGCTTTCTTTCTTTTGCTTCTCCAAAAGCTGATTTTCTTGTATCTTTGGCTTGAGCTAAAATACTTTTCCTAAATTCTTTATCCTCTGATTGTTTTTTGTTGAGTTCGTCAAGGTATTGATTGAAGCTTTTACAATTATTACCTGCAAATTTTAGCGCTTCGAACATTTTATCATCTATCATTGTGAAATTAAAAATATTGAGTCGATCATAATCTACTGGTAAAATTCCGAATTCTGAATCTTGATTTCTTATGGCAACCTCAGTACTAACATACATGTATTGTCCACCATTGATGACAATTATTGACGAGGCATAGATTTTTATTTTCCCATCGTAAATCAAGGGGAGGAAATATTGAACTTGTTTTTCAACTAATTTTCCTTGAGTTGTAATTGCCTTTAGTTTTATACGTTCGTATCCAATGACTTCGCTTCCTGATTTGTCAAGGATTTTAACCGATTTAATATCAGTTCCTTTGATTTTTTCCTTTTTAGAATCTGGTGAGAATCTATATTCGAATTTGCCATAAGGAATGGAGATTCCTGGCATTTCTTCTTCCCCACTTGGAGTCTTAGGGACAATCAGGTAAGCTTTAAATGTAGAACCATCATTTTTTGTGAATTCTGCGTAACGCAATCCGTTTTTAACTTCCTGAGCAAGTACAAAGACGCAACATAGCAATCCAATAATTAATGATAGTTTTTTCATTTTTTAACTTATTAACTTCATAATTTCTAGAGCGACTTTCAAAGCTTCGGTTCCATCTTCCAGAGACACTTCTACTTCTTTGTTTTCGTTGATAGCGTCAGCAAAGGAATTAAGCTCATCCAAAATCGCATTGTTAGCGGTGATGTTAGGATATTCAAAAAGGATTTGGTTTCTTTCGCCTTCTGCATTTTCGATAATCATGTCAAAATTTGAAGGGTTTTCTGGAGCAGGTTTCATACGAATGACTTCTGCTTTTTTCTCCAAGAAATCAACCGAAATGTAGGCGTCTTTTTGGAAAAAACGAGATTTTCTCATCGCTTTCATGGAAATTCTGGAAGTTGTCAAATTCGCAACACATCCGTTTTCGAATTCGATTCTTGCGTTGGTGATATCTGGAGTTTTGGAAACCACACAAACACCAGAAGCGTGGATATTTTTAACTTTTGATTTGACCAAAGAAAGCAAGATGTCCAAATCATGAATCATCAAATCCAAAACTACCGAAACGTCCGTTCCTCTCGGATTGAATTCCGCCAAACGATGGATTTCGATGAACATTGGATTTTCAATAAAATCCTTTGAAGCAATGAAAGCAGGATTATATCTTTCAACGTGTCCCACTTGTGCTTTGATACCGTATTCACGACATTTGTACAAGATTTCTTCGGCTTGTTGAAGGGTCTGAGTTACTGGTTTTTCGATGAAGAAATGTTTTCTATTTTCGATAGCTTTCAAAGCGTAATCGTAGTGATATAATGTTGGAGTAACAATGTCCAGCATGTCAATCTGCGATAAAAGTTCATCAAAATTTTCGAAATATTTGTATCCTAGTTCGGCTTCTAATTTTTTTCCATTTTCTGCATCTGCATCATAAAAACCTACTAATTCATACTTTTCTGATTGGTTCAACAATCTCAAATGGATTTTTCCTAAATGTCCAGCTCCAACTAAACCTGCTTTTAACATTTTAATTTTTTTTAAAGTACGTAAAGATAGGAATTATGGGTATTTTATAAAAATTTTGTTTTTAGAAAGCATCGAAATATTATCCCATAATGTGAAAACCGCCATCCACATGTCGGATTTCGCCAGTTATTCTTGTTTCTTTTCGGAAAAGATGGACGATTTCATGAGCCAAATCTTCTGGAAGTGCATTTCCTAAAGGACTGATATTGTTCGCTCTTTCAACATCTTCAACTTTTAAGGTGGCATTTCCAGCTTTGCTTCCCATGTAAGGAGAAAATCGAATTGCGTTGGCTCTTATCCCGTATTTTTTTCCTAATTCGTAGGCCATTTCGATGGTCAACCTTTCCAATGCAGCTTTGGCAATACTCATGTTGATGTAAGGAAAAAATGAAACTTTTTCCGCCGCAATATAACTTAGCGAAACAATGGATGAACCATTTTGTAGAACACCATTAGAAAGTAACGCATGACAAAGCGTAATCAATGAAAACGCTGAAACATTCATGGTGTCATTAAACTCTGATGCGGTTACTTCCAACATCGGTTTTACGGACTTGTTTCTGATGGTTTTATCCATTGCTATCGCATGAAGAAAACCATTGAGCTCGATATTTTTATTTTTAAGGTCATTCGCAAGAAAACTTAGACTTTCTGGCAAAGTAGCGTCCAAAGGAGCAGTATAAACGTCATTTCCCAAAACTTTTTTGCAAGCATTTTCAAAATCGTCGTAATTTTTATTAAGGAAAGTAGCCGCTTTTTCGGAAAGGTCTTTGTGGAATGGAGTAACACCAAGGCCTGTACAGACTACTTTTCCATTGTTTTCTAATATTTTTTCGGCGGTTTTCATTGCTAACGAATTTTCATCTGCAATTCCTGTTATAAGAAAGGTAAGGTTATCTAGCATTTTTTTATTTTTTTTATTTTTAATGATGTTCGGTTAGACCAATTCTTATATCTAACATCTAATAAGTATGGCCTGACTTCTAATATCTAACATCTAGCATCTACACTTTATAGAGAGCCGTTCCCCAAGTCCAACCCGAGCCAACGGCAGCAAAAAGAAGAATGTCTCCATTTTCTAAATTTTTTGTTTTGAAAGTTTCGTCTAGTACAATGGGAATGGTTCCGCCAGAAGTATTGGCGTAACGGTCCATATTGGTCATTACCTTTTCAAAAGGGATGTTGGTTTTTCTTGCGGTTTCTTGAAGAATTCTGATGCTTGGTTGATGTGGAATTACCCAATCTACATCGTCGGAGGTCATGTTGTTGGCTTCTAAAATTTCATAGATGCTTTCTGGTAAAACTTTAGTCGCTGTGTTATAGACTTCTTTTCCGTTCATTTGGAAATAATGTAATTTTTCTTTCAAGGTTTCCTCGGATGCTGGAAGTTCGCAACCACCAGCTGGAATATTGAAATGAAATTTTCCTCTTCCATCTGCATGAAGTTTGAAATCAAAAAATCCTTTGTCTTCCGTGGTTGAAGTTAACAGAATGGCACCCGCTCCATCACCAAAAAAAACCGAATCTTTTCTTTCCCAATCGGTGATGGATGAAAAAACATCTGCGCCAATCACCAATACATTGTTGTACATGCCGGTTTCTATAAATTGACAACCAATTGCAATTCCGTAAAGTCCACCTGAGCAAACTGCAGAAATATCAAATGCAACAGCTTGATAAGCTTTCATTTTTTCTTGGACAAAGCAGGCTGTAGAAGGTGCTTGACGGTCTGGTGTTGATGTGGCAACAATAATCAAATCAATATCTTCTACCGATATGTTTGTTCCTTCCAACGCATTGAGCCCCGCTTTGCTAGCGAGGTCGCTCGTAAATTCGCCTTCAGCAATTCGCCTTTCTTTAATTCCTAAATTATTAAAAATCCATTCATCCGAAGAACCAACGGCTTCAAAAAAATCATTTTTTAAAATTTTTGGAGGTACATAAGAACCAGTGCTTTTTATATAAGCTCTTTTTTCAATTTTTGTCATGGTTAGTTTTTTGTGATTTTTTAATTTTTTTTCAATGATTAGTAAAAACTTGTTAAATCTATCAACGAGTTAGTAATAATTTTGTAAAATTAGAAGTTTTTATATTAATGAAGGTATTTATTTCGTGTTTAATTTGTTTTATATTTGAAAAATTGAATAAAAAATCAACGAGAATTACAAGGAAAAATGCAAGACACTTATCTTCATAAAGGAAAAAGGAAAATTTTAATTGATTATCTACGAGAAAAGATTGGGATTTCTGATGAGAATGTCCTACAAGCTATTAACGCCGTTCCTCGTCATCTTTTTATTGAAAGTATTTTTGAGGATTTTGCGTATGAAGATAGAGCGTTTCCTATTGCTGCGCATCAGACCATTTCTCATCCTTCTACTGTAGCAGAACAAACCGAACTTTTGCAGGTAAAACCCAAAGAAAAAATTTTGGAGATCGGTACCGGATGTGGATATCAAACTGCGGTTTTGGTAACGATGGATGCACTCGTCTACACGATTGAAAGGCAAAAAGATTTATTTAATTTTTCCGAAAAAAAATTGAAAGAACTTCATCTTCGACCCAAATTTCAGAGTTTTGGAGATGGTTTTGCTGGACTTCCCACTTTTGCACCCTTTGATAAGATTTTGGTGACTTGTGGCGCAGAAGTTCTTCCGACAGAATTATTGAAACAGCTTAAAGTAGGTGGTAAAATGGTTATTCCTTTGGGAAAAACGGACGAGCAGATTCTGTATCGCTTCACCAAAATTTCAGAAAAAGAATTCGAGAAGGAAGAATTTGGAGCGTATAAATTTGTTCCAATGCTGGGTGATACCAATCAGTAAGTTTCGCTAAATATTCGAAGGTATTTTGGATTTAAGCAAAGTCAACATTCTACAAATTATTAAGGTCGTATGATGTTCTTCAAAGGTCAATATTTTGTATCTTCGTCCCGTTTCAACAACCTATTTTTTTATTGAATTTAATTTAAATTTTTATGAGAATAATCGAATGTGTTCCCAATTTCAGTGAGGGAAGCGACATGAGTATCATTAATCAAATTACTGCAGAAATCGAAAGCGTAGAAGGGGTAAAACTTCTTAATGTAGACCCAGGAAAAGCGACCAACAGAACTGTTGTTACCTTTGCGGGAGAGCCAGAAGCGGTTATCGAAGCTGCATTTCGTTCTATCAAAAAAGCTGGCGAACTCATCGATATGAGCAGGCATTCTGGAGAGCATCCAAGAATGGGAGCTACGGATGTTTGTCCTTTGATTCCTTTATCGGGAATTACTTTGGAAGAAACCGCCGTTTTCGCTCAAAAATTAGCACAAAGAGTAGGAGAGGAATTACTCATTCCTACATACCTATATGAAGCAGCTCAACCAAAAGCAGAACGTAAGAATCTTTCTGTTATCCGCGCCGGAGAATATGAAGGTTTTTTCAAAAAAATACAGTTACCAGAATGGAAGCCGGACTTTGGCCCAGCCGAATTCGATGCTAAAAGAGGAGGAACGGTGATTGGTGCTCGTGATTTCTTGGTAGCTTATAATGTTAATCTTAATACAACATCAACAAGAAGAGCTAATGCAATTGCTTTTGATGTTCGTGAAGCAGGACGTGTTAAGACCAAGGATTTGAAACCAGTTAAAGACGAGAACGGAAATAATATTGTAATTCCTGGAAGTTTGAAGCATGTTAAAGCGATTGGTTGGTTTATTGAAGAGTACGGAATTGCTCAGATTTCAATGAATTTGACCAATATTAATGAAACGCCGATGCATATTGCATTTGATGAGGTTTGTACCAAAGCTAGTGAGCGAGGTATTAGAGTGACAGGAAGCGAATTGGTTGGTGTAATTCCGTTGAAAGCGATGTTAGATGCCGGAAAATATTTCCTACAGAAACAAAAAAGGTCGGTTGGAGTTTCAGAGAAAGAATTAATTAAAATCGCCATTAAATCTCTTGGATTAGATGAGTTGACGCCTTTCAAACCAGAGGAACGTATCATTGAGTATCTTTTGGCGAATCCTGAAGATTCTAAGTTGATTAGTATGACTTTGGCTGATTTTGCTGATGAAACATCAAGTGAAAGTCCAGCTCCAGGAGGTGGTTCTATTTCTGCTTATGTGGGAAGTTTGGGTGCCGCATTGGCTGGAATGGTTGCTAATCTTTCTTCGCACAAAAGAGGTTG
Source organism: Chryseobacterium sp. CG10_8 (assembly GCF_058117085.1). Classification (NCBI taxonomy): domain Bacteria; kingdom Pseudomonadati; phylum Bacteroidota; class Flavobacteriia; order Flavobacteriales; family Weeksellaceae; genus Chryseobacterium; species Chryseobacterium sp. CG10_8. Next base: position 6,121 of record NZ_JBYVEB010000101.1, read on the forward strand.
GGACGACCGTTGGGAAGAGTTCAGTATTTGGGCAGAAAAAGCCGAAAATTCCAAAAATAAATTACTAAAATTAGTAGATGCAGATACCAAAGCATTTAACGAAATTATGAATGCTTTCGGACTTCCAAAATCGACTGATGAAGAGAAAAAGGCACGGAGTCAAGCGATTCAGGACGCAACAAAATTTGCGATAGAGATTCCATTCAAAGTGATGGAGACAGCTTTTGAAAGTATGGAAACCATTAGAGCAATGGCGGAAATAGGAAATCCAAATTCTGTTTCGGATGCAGGTGTTGGAGCTTTATGTGCAAGAGCGGCAGTAAGAGGCGCTTTCTTGAATGTCAAAATCAATTCGACGTCTTACAAAGACCAAGATTTTGTGAATGATATTTTAGCAAAGGGAGCGAAGATTGAAGCTGAAGCAGAGGAATTAGAGAACGAAATTATGCATATCGTTAACCAGAAGATTAACGAGTAAGGCAAAATTAAATTTATAATTAATTGTTGGAGTCCAAATTCCCTTTCTTTGAAGGATGGATTCTTAACGAAGTGAAGAAAACGGGTGGTTTAGAATTAAATTCACCCTTTTTCTTTTTTTGAAATCGAATTAAATCGCCTATTTCGATGCAAGACTTTGAAATAGTAGTCAAAAATGACTACCTTTAACCTACAAAAACTAAAAACATGGAAGACCATAATTCAAGAAAAGAGCAAGACGAGGAATTAATAAGAATGGACTATAATTCTTCGGAGGATATTTTTAATCGAGAAAAGAGCGTGTCAATGGATTCTAATGGAGAAATTCAAGAAGATGCGATTTCAAGTGATTCCATGGAAATGGATTTGGACGTTCCAGGTTCGGAGTTAGATAATTTGCAGGAGTTGATAGGAGAGGAAGATGAGGAAAATAATTATTGGAGCCTGAGTGACCAGGACGACCACGAGGAACAAAACGACGACATTATTCAATAAATTATAAAGCCTTGCAATTGCAGGGCTTTTTGATGTCATTTGGTTGAAGTCTTTCAATTTGAATATCTTTAGCAACTATTTTTTTAAATCTAAAGAAAAACTACAAATGACCCCTGAAATCCAAAAATACAACGATTCCCAATCAGAAAGTGACCGAAAAATTTGCAACACTTTAGCTGAAATAATTTCTGAAAACCTTCATGAAGCTGAAAATAAAATTTGGCACGCTCATCCAGTTTGGTTTTTGGATAGTAATCCAATTGTTGGCTATAGCAAACAAAAGAAAGGGATTCGATTGATGTTCTGGAGCGGAAAGTCTTTTAATGAAGAGGGACTAAATGTTTTAGGAGGAAAATTTCAAGATGCTTCTGTTTTTTATAACGATGTTTCTGAAATCAATGAAGAAGATTTAAAGCGATGGCTTTCTAAATCAATTAAGATTCAATGGGATTATAAGAACATTGTCAAAAGAAAAGGCGTGTTGGTTCGGTTAAAGTAATTGAACCATTTTTTTTGTTTCATATTCTCCTTTTTGAATATCTTTAAAAACTTAAAAATACTTTGAACATTTTACATTATAGACTAATAAAAATGACCTTTCAAAAACAAATCCAACAAGGAATTCCAACTGAATTACCACAGCCAAAAGCTTACGATAACAACATTAATCACGCACCAAAGCGCAAAGAAATTCTGAATGAAGAAGAAAAGAAATTAGCCCTCAAAAATGCGTTGCGCTATTTTGAACCGAAATTTCATACAGATTTAATTCCTGAATTCAAGAAAGAATTGGAGGATTTTGGAAGGATTTATATGTATCGTTTTCGTCCTGATTACGAAATTTTTGCGAGACCAATCGACGATTATCCCGGGAAATCTCAACAAGCGAAAGCAATTATGTTGATGATTCAGAATAATTTGAGTTATGCTGTCGCTCAACATCCCCACGAATTGATTACTTATGGTGGTAATGGAGCAGTTTTTTCCAATTGGGCGCAATATCTTTTGACGATGAAATATTTGTCGGAAATGACTGATGAACAGACTTTAGTGATGTATTCTGGTCATCCAATGGGATTGTTCCCGAGCCACAAAGATGCTCCAAGAGTGGTGGTAACGAACGGAATGATGATTCCTAATTATTCCAAACCCGATGATTGGGAGAAATTCAATGCATTGGGTGTAACGCAATATGGTCAAATGACGGCAGGAAGTTATATGTACATTGGTCCGCAAGGAATTGTTCACGGAACGACAATAACGGTTTTAAATGCTTTTAGAAAAATTAAAAAATCACCAAAAGGTGGTTTGTTTGTGACTTCAGGCTTGGGTGGAATGTCAGGAGCCCAACCAAAAGCAGGTAATATTGCAGGTTGCGTGACGGTTTGTGCAGAAGTGAATCCGAAAATTACCAAGATTCGTCACGACCAAAAATGGGTGGACGAAATCCACGAGAACCTCGATCAATTGGTAGAGAGAGTCAGAAAAGCTCAAACAAATGGCGAAACTGTTTCTTTGGCTTACCTTGGAAATGTGGTGGATGTTTGGGAGAAATTTGACCAAGAAAATTTAAGAATTGACATTGGTTCTGACCAAACTTCGCTTCATAATCCTTGGGCAGGAGGTTATTATCCTGCTGGAATTTCATTTGAGGATTCTAATAAAATGATGGCTGAAAACCCAGAATTATTTAAAGAAAAAGTTCAGGAAACGTTGAGAAGTCACGCTTCAGCGATTAATAAACATACTGCAAAAGGAACTTATTTCTTCGATTATGGTAACGCCTTTCTTTTAGAAGCAAGTAGAGCAGGAGCAGATGTGATGTCTGAAAATCCAACTTTAGGAAGAGAGTTCAAATACCCAAGTTATGTTCAAGATATTATGGGACCGATGTGTTTCGATTATGGATTTGGACCTTTTAGATGGGTTTGTGCAAGTGGAAAACCTGAAGATTTACAAAAAACAGATGAAATTGCTTCTGAAGTTTTGGAGGAATTGATGAAAAATTCACCTTCCGAAATTCAGCAACAAATGGCAGATAATATTCAGTGGATTAAAGGCGCACAAGAAAATAATTTGGTGGTTGGTTCTCAAGCCCGAATTCTTTATGCAGACGCAGAAGGTCGAATGAAAATTGCGGAAAAATTTAACCAAGCCATCAAAAATGGAGTCATTGGACCCGTTGTTTTGGGAAGAGACCATCACGATGTTTCAGGAACGGATTCGCCGTATCGAGAAACTTCTAATATCTACGATGGAAGCCGTTTTACAGCAGATATGGCGATTCATAATGTGATTGGTGATAGTTTCCGTGGTGCAACTTGGGTTTCTATTCACAATGGAGGTGGAGTTGGTTGGGGAGAAGTAATCAATGGTGGTTTCGGAATGTTATTGGACGGAACAGAAGATGCAGACAGAAGATTAAAATCAATGCTTTTTTGGGATGTCAACAACGGAATTTCCAGAAGAAGTTGGGCAAGGAACGAAGGTGCAATTTTCGCCATCAAACGTGCGATGGAAATCGAACCGAATTTGAAAGTAACGCTTCCGAATTTTGTGGATGAGGAGTTGTTATAAATTCCCCTCCTTTGGAGGGGTGTCCGTAGGACGGGGTGGTTATTTTAGAATAGCGGTTCAAGAATAATTATGAATAATAAAACTTTCCAAATCTTGCATCACTGATGCAAGTTTTTTTTTGACATCAATATCTGAAATGATAAAAACCTTTAATCCTAAGCTTTCAAAAAATTGAATTCTCATTATATCATATTCTTCCTTTTGTTCGTGACTTTTTCCGTCAATTTCTACAATCAAGCCTAAAGTTTTTACATAGAAGTCAACAATATAATTTCCAATAATTCTTTGACGGTCAAAATCAATTCCATGAAAACTTCGATTTCTAACCTGTTTCCAAAATAAGACTTCAGATAAAATTCCTGCTTTTCGCTTTTCTTTTGTTAAGGGAATTAAAGAAGGATTGTAGGGTAGATTTTCTACAAAATTTCGATAGATAGAAATACCTTCTATTTGAGTTAAAATTGCTCCTTCAGTCATTTGTTTTTTTATTTGAATTTACTCATTTTTAAACCACCCCGTCAAAATTTTTATCAAAATTTCGCCACCCCTCCAAAGGAGGGGAATTCTTGACTTCAGATTTTTTTAATAATTTT
>NZ_JBYVEB010000102.1:0-10244 GCF_058117085.1 Chryseobacterium sp. CG10_8
AAAGATATTCAAAAAATAGAAATTTTTGATGTTAACGGAAGGTTACTCATAAGTGATAAGGCAAGTGAATCAATTGATTGTAGGAATCTTCAGCAGGGAAATTATTTTGTAAAAATTACGAAAACCAATGGTGAAGTTGTTTCTCAGAAAATAGTTAAAAAATAAGCAACTTGATTTCGAAATACTATCCTGAAATGTAATTTTCAGGATTTTTTTGATATTATATGTCAACAACTTGTATCACGTACTTTGTTGAAGATTTTTTTTATTTTTATAACATGAATCAATTATATATTTTGCAACCGATTGCCGTGCATTCTCATCATGATGAGCACTCTAAGACAACGAATTTTTTAAAACCTGGAGATTTTATCAATTACAATCGAGAGAAACGGAGAAATGGTATGAATTGGATGGAGATCTATTTAGGTGACAAGAAGGCTTATATAAAGAAAGATTTTTCCAAGATTTCTATCGTGAAAAATGCGAGTTTAGATGATGATTCTTGTACTGTTCTGTGTTTTGAATCAATTGATGGTAGTGATTATCTGCTTGAAGAGGTATTCTATCCTGAACCTAAAAATATTGATACCGAAGAATCTTTTAAGGTCAGACGAATATATGATGAGGCTAAAAAAGAGAAGTATATACAACTTTTCTTTGACTCAAGTAAGGTACAAGCTAACAAGAAGGTTTTTGCAAAGAAAGACAAGTTCAAGATTATTTCTGATCAATCCTTTCTCAAAGAGGTTCTGTATGGTAATAAGAGAGGATTTGTGCTACCGAGTATTTCTTATTCGGAGCCCAAAGATTGGTGGATGATGCCATTGATTATTGTTATTCTTGTTGCGGTGACGATAGGTATTTTTGCAGCAATATTATCAACAGGATGGATTGTTGTTGGACCTATTTTACTTATTCCGGGTTTTATTATCGCAATCGTTGTTATTGTGTTTTTACAACTAATTATAGCTATTTTGAGCGTAATATTTTCGCAAATTCGGAAACGGTTTTAGAAGGCTTTACTTGTCATTACCAATATGTTGAATTTACAAAAACTATATCTTTTTTCTTGTTGATGGTTATGCTATCATATTCCCAAAGCGGGAATATTCAGATTTATAATCCTTACTATACCGAAATGATTATAAAGATTGATGATAAAGAGTACAAATTAAAAGATAAAACAGATTTGTTTATTAACCTTAGTGCAGGAAAGCACAAGCTGTCTTCTTTCGCAGATAAGGAATTTGGATAAATAATTGATGTGGATAAGGATTTTAGCGATAAAGCAGGTTATCTTATTGTCCCAAAACAGAGTGTGTATATATGGAGTATGGCTTATGTTGATCCGGTTTTGTAGTATGTGTACGAAACTATGGAGGCTAAAAGCGATTCTGTAGAAATGAGTCCTGCGGAAATTATATCGAGTAATCAAGAGATTATTAGACGTTATCTTCTTGTGTAAATAATTTTATGAAAACCTTTCTTGTTTCACTGTTTTTGCTTTTTTATTCTGGACTTAGAGCTCAAATGTTGACGTCGGTGTTCTTTGAGTATGATAGTTCTGAACTTAACCTCGCTGCCAAACGGAAGTTGGATAGCATTGCAGCGTTGAAAGGTAGTCTTATTTTTAGAATTTTCGGGAATGGAGATACATCGGGTTCAGAATCCTATAATCAAGTTTTATCTGAAAAAAGAGCTAAAAGCGTTACAGATTATCTTCTGAGTAAAGGGTTGAATCCAATCAAAATTAAATCTTCAATTGGCTTAGGAGAAACCAAGCAAATCAATGATAATAGCTCAGAATTCTTGAAGTCTCAAAATCGTAGAGTAGATATTTTTATTGATAAAAATTTTAGAGAGGGAGAGCAAATAAAAAGAGAAGCTTATCCAGAGTTTTCTATTAAAAATATTTCACAAAGAAAGGTCAAAGACACCTTTTCTCTTCCTGGAGCAAATTTTATTGGTGGTCGTCATATCTGGCTACGAGATTCTGAAAAGAAATTTTCTCAATTCGTCACGCTAATGCGGGAAAATCCAACTATTGAAGTCGAGTTGCAAGGACATATTTGCTGTGATTATGATAATTTTGATGGAGAGGATTTGGATACGGGAACCTTCAACTTATCTTGGACTAGGGCAAATGCGGTCAAAGAGTATTTAATCTCGAACGGAATCGATTCTTCTCGCGTCAAAGCTGTTGGATTGGGTCATCTTAATCCTTTGGTTTACCCCGAAAAATCAGAAGTAGATCGTTCAAAAAATAGGAGAGTAGATGTAATGTTGATCAAGAAATAATGGTCTTCCAAAACGCTTCCATTTTTGTGGAAAACTTTCGGTTTTCGATGGTATTTATACTTTCATAATTCAATAAAAATCACGATATTTGTAAGTCTTTGCAAAAAGCAAAAATTATAGTTTTTAGATAAGAGATCAAGGCTTTTATTTTTTTTTATTTAAAGTCTTGAATTTCAAATCTTAAAAAATTAATCTTAAAATTTATTATGAGTCAAAATCAATATAACGCAGGTAGTATTCAGGCATTGGAAGGAATGGAGCACGTTCGTATGCGTCCTTCGATGTACATTGGTGATGTAGGCATTAGAGGTCTTCACCATTTAGTTTATGAAGTAGTAGATAACTCTATCGATGAAGCTTTGGCAGGATATTGCGACATGATTACGGTTTCGATTAAAGAAGGAAACGGTATCGAAGTTACTGATAATGGTCGTGGTATCCCAGTAGATTTTCACGAGAAGGAGCAAAAATCAGCTCTTGAGGTGGTAATGACCAAGATTGGAGCAGGAGGAAAGTTTGATAAGGATTCTTACAAGGTTTCTGGGGGTCTTCATGGTGTTGGGGTATCTTGTGTTAACGCACTTTCCAATGAAATGATTACCACGGTTTATAGAGATGGTAATGTTTATCAACAAGTATATTCCAAAGGAAAAGCTCAAACAGAAGTTGAAGAAATTGGGAAAAGTGATAAAAGAGGAACCAAACAGTTTTTCCTACCAGATGATACTATCTTTCAGGAGTTAGTTTACAACTACGATACTTTGGCAACGAGACTTCGTGAGTTGTCTTTCTTAAATAAAGGAATCACGATTACTTTAACAGATGAGAGATTCCCTAATGAAGATGGTACTTTCCCAACAGAAACGTTCCATTCAGAAGGAGGATTGAAAGAATTTGTTGAGTATATTGACGGTAACAGAGAGTCGATCATGGAACACGTAATCTTCATGGAAGGGGAGCGTGATGATATTCCTGTGGAAGTAGCCATGCGTTACAATACTTCATTTAATGAAAACCTTCACTCTTATGTGAATAATATCAATACTCACGAAGGGGGAACGCATTTAGCAGGTTTCCGTAGAGCATTGACAAGAACGTTAAAAAGATATGCTGATGAATTAGGTCTTCCAGCAAAAGAAAAAGTAGAGGTAACTGGTGATGACTTCCGTGAAGGTTTAACAGCGGTTATTTCCGTTAAAGTAATGGAACCTCAGTTCGAAGGTCAGACCAAAACTAAATTGGGTAACTCTGAGGTTTCGGGAGCTGTTGACAAGATTGTTGGTGAAATGTTGACCAACTTCTTAGAGGAAAATCCGGTAGAAGCAAAGCAAATTGTACAAAAAGTTGTTCTTGCTGCTAAAGCAAGACAAGCGGCTAAGAAGGCGAGAGAAATGGTTCAGCGTAAATCTCCAATGGGAGGTTCTGGACTTCCTGGTAAACTGTCTGACTGTTCATCTAAAGACCCTGAAATTTCTGAGATTTTCTTAGTGGAGGGAGATTCCGCAGGTGGAACGGCAAAGCAAGGTAGAGATAGACATTTTCAGGCTATTTTACCGTTAAGAGGTAAAATTTTGAACGTTGAAAAATCTATGATTCATAAAGTGTATGATAATGAGGAAATTAAAAATATTTATACTGCTTTAGGAGTTTCTGTGGGAACAGAGGAAGATAGTAAAGCGTTGAATTTGGCTAAGCTACGTTATCATAAAATTGTGATTATGACCGATGCCGATATCGATGGTTCTCACATTTCTACATTGATTTTAACTTTCTTCTTCCGTTATATGAAGGAATTGATTGAGCAAGGATATATTTATATTGCGCAACCACCGCTTTACTTGTTGAAGAAAGGAAATAAAAAGGAATACGCGTATAACGAAAAAGAACGCGAAGCTAAAACTTTGGAAATGTCTCCTGATGGGAAAGGGGTGGAAGTACAGCGTTATAAAGGTCTTGGGGAAATGAACCCAGAGCAACTTTGGGAAACAACTCTTAATCCTGAAAACCGTATTTTGAAGCAAGTAACCATTGAATCTTTGGCTGATGCTGATAATGTTTTCTCTATGTTAATGGGGGATGAAGTACCACCACGTCGAGAGTTTATAGAAAAGAACGCCATCTATGCGAATATAGATGCTTAACAATATCTTAACCGTTCAATTATTTTGAACGGTTTTTTTTATCCAAAAACATGAAGAATTTTTCCATTCTTTTAGCTCTTATGCTTCTTTTGTTTGTGGGATGTCACAAAGAAAAGAAGGAAGTCGAGGTTTATGATATCATGAACGACAGTTTTGCAAAAACTGAGGTTTCCGCAGATGCCGTGTTGCAAGTCAAGTCGGTGAAAAAGGAACCTAAAAAGTTTAGTTTTCCGCTTGATTCAATAATTGTAAATGACTCAGTTTGGATTAAAAATAAGGTAAATTTTGATACTAATTATCAATTGTTGGTTTTTCCTAGTATTGATAACAAAGTTTTGTTAGATAGTATCTACAGACCTATTTCCAAGCTGTATAACGTTCGAGTTACAGGCGCAAATAAAAAGGAACTTCTTCTCCAATTTAGAAGGTTGAGTGCTAAAAATAAGGGAGAGCTTATTAAGGAAATGAAAGATATCCCAGAGTATGATTCTGAGAGAATCTCTTATGAAACTTGTCGAATGGATATTCATTATGAGAAGAATGATTTAGTGACTGTTCAATATACTTTTGATGGGATGAGTCCAGGCGCAGCACATCCCTATCATCATTATCAGTGGAGGACTTTCGATTTTAGAGATGGGCAGAGTTTGCAGCTTAGTGATATCCTCAGATTGAATGAAAGAGAGTGGGAAAAAGTTGTTTCCAAGCACATTCCTGAAGGTTTAGTTTTTGAAGAGTACGAAAAATCAGTTCCTATGACGCAAAATTTTTATTTTGATGAGAAAGGGATAAGTTTACTGTATAACGAGTACGAAATTGGAGCCTACACAGCTGGAGTAATATCAATTTTTTTACCTTATGAAGAAGTGAAACCTTATTTGACTAAGAAGTTTATTAAAAGAATGGATATTAAATAATCAGTATTTCAATGTTTTAGATCTTGGCGCATAGTGGTATTTTCTTGGTGATAAATGTTGGATGTTTTTATCGTTTGTGTTATTGTAAGAATCGGGAAACTTGATTATATTGCAGTAAAAACATATCTATGCAAAAAGTATTTTTCCTTTTTGCCTTTTCTATAGGGCTTTATTTCGCTAATGCACAGAACTATTCGGTTTCAGGAATAAAAGAAGAATTAAAAAAAGATGCTAGTGTTGTCATTAGAAAGGACAATACAACGATCACAATTAATAATGTTTCGAGTATTGATTTCGAATTTTCTGATGTTAGGACCGTTTTTAGTAAAGATTCCGAAAGATTTGTAGTTCCTGTAATATATTATGACAAAGGGGATGTTATTTCTGACGTTAAAGTCAATATATATAATGAAGCAGGTAATAAAATTAAGAGTTTTTCGAAATCAGATTTTAATGATCAAGCTAATAACTCGCAAGGAACCTTTGTTTCGGACTCTAGAGTAATGGTTTTGCCATTGGTTTCTACTCAATTACCCTATACTGTTGAGTTTTCTTACAAAAAGAAGAGTGAGAATACTGTTTTTATTCCAGATTTTGTTCCATTTTACAGCTATGGTGTCTCATTGGAAGAAAGTAAGATGAAGATTAGTAATAATTCAGGTATTAATCTTAGGACAAAAGTATATCCGTCACCTTATAATTTTGCGTCTGTGGAAAGCCAAGATGGGGTAGGAGAAAAAAGCTATACATATCGCAATATTCCTGCTATCAATAGTGAATTGCTTTGTCCAGAGCCAACCAAAGTTTTGCCTAAAGTTAGTTTTGCGTTAGAGCAGTTTAACCTAGAAGGAAAGAAAGGGACTTTAGATACATGGGAGAGCTTTGGGTCGTGGTATTACAATAATTTACTTAGTCCAGTTTCAGTAGCAACACCAGAGATGCAAGCAGAGGTCAAAGCGCTTAATTTGCAGGGAAGTACCGAAGAGAAAGTCAAAAAATTGTACCAATATATGCAGACCAAAACTCGTTATATTGCTGTTACATTAGGAATTGGGGGATGGTCTCCAATGACTCCTGATGAAGTGCATAAAAAAGGTTACGGAGATTGCAAAGCGTTAACCAATTATATGAGGACTCTACTTAATGCAGCTGGAATTCCTTCTTATTACTGTATTATCAATTCTGGAAATTCATCGCAGAGTTTTGATAAAGATTTTCCCAAGATGGGAGGTAATCATATTATTCTTATGGTTCCTGACAAAGATAAAATGATTTGGTTAGAAAATACATCCCAAAAAATTGCTTTTAACCATCTTGGTTTTCGCATCACTAACAGAAATGTTCTTGCAGTTAAATCTAATGGTATTGATATTATTGAGACTCCTGTTTATGCTCCAGAGCAAAATAAAGAGAAGCAAAACCTGAAATTGGTTGTTAATCCGGATAAAAGCATTATTGGTGAAGGTCATATTGAGTACACTGGTAGTCAATACGATTATGGATTAGCACTTCTTTCCTATGAAGGAAAGGACAGAGAAAATATGGTGAAAAATTCATACAGAATTTTAGACTTCGAAACGATTGCGGTTAAAAATCTTGAGAACAACAGAGATGTTGGAACTTTGAGTTATGATATGAATTTTAAAGTACCTAATTATTCCAAAATATTAGGGAACAGTATCCTATTTCGTTCGGTTCCTATTTTTTCGGAGAGAACCTATCGCAAGGATGAAGGCCGAGTTTTGCCTTTTGAACTTGACGGTTTTCAAGACGAGTATGAGATCGAATATATTTTTCCGGCTGGTTACGTTGCTGAAGAAATTCCTGAAAATGTTTCTGTCCCTTCAGAATTCGGTTCTTATAATCTGGCTTTAACGAAGAAAGATAACGGAATTGTTGTAAAAAGAACCTTAAAACTTAATGACGGAATTTTCCCAAAAGAGAAATTTAATGATTATGTTGCTTTCAGAAATAAGATCGCTAATGGAGATAATTCAAAAATACTAATCACAAAACCATAGATATGAACATGAATTTTAAACGATTTTTTTGTGCTTTTATCCTTTTTTTAGGAGTTTTAGTATCAGCACAGAAGAGAGAATTTTTGAATATTCCAAAATTTAATGATGCAGATTTATCAAAGGAAAAATCTTTGATTGATGATAAAGCTCCAGCCGAAATCCTATTTAAGTCTGTACACTATTGGATTGATCTAAGTAGTGGCCTTCTCAATAAAGATGTTTTTTGCAGAATTAAGATTTATGACAAAGATAGGGCAGAAGATTGGCTTAATTTAGAGATTGGACTTCGTACTAGAGAAGGCAACGTGAATGAGGAACTTAGCGGGTTAAAGGCTTTTGTGTATAATATCGAAAATGGAAGTAAAACAGAAACCAAAGCCGAAAAAAAATCTCAATACAAGTCTAAAGAAAACAAATATTTGACTATTAGTAAGGTCGCGTTTCCCAATGTCAAAAATGGTTCGGTAATAGAGTATACTTATAAGCTAGTCTCACCAGGTAATTTTTTATATGAGATACCAAGAGTTGTGATTGAGCAAGATATTCCATCGGTGTATATGGAGTATGTTTTTGATAGCCCTGTAAGTATGTCGTATAATTTGGATTATACGGGATGGTTGGTTCCTAAGTATAAAGAAATTGGTGAAAAGACTTTGTATGGAACTAATTATAGAACTTATCGTTTTGGTTACGAGAATATTAAAAGTTTTGAGTCAGAAGAGTTTACAAAGAATGAAAATAATTATAGAACCAAGATTAAAGCGGAATTACATTCGACTTTTTTTAATAACTCTAATGGTGTTACCAATTACTCATCATCGTGGGATGAAATTGGTAAGAAACTGTATGAGAATGAAGATTTTGGACAAGAGTTGAAGAAATCAAAACTTGTAAAAGCATTAATTCCTTCTGAAGCAATAGCAGAAAAAAATTATTTAGCAAAAGCCAATATAATCTTTGATTATGTGAAGAACAACTATACTTGGAATGAAGTTTACGGAGTATACACGGATAAGGGTTTCAAGGAATTACTTTCGACCAAGATCGGAAGTGTTGGCGATATTAATCTGCTGTTAGTAGCAATGTTGAGAGAAGCGGGCTTGGAAGCAGATCCAATAATATTATCCACAATAGGAAATGGTGTAATTAATTTATCAATTCCTAATATTACTAATTGTGACTATGTTATAGCAAGTGTTAAGCTGGCAGATGGTTTTCACCTGTATGACGCAACTTCCAGACAGTCTTCGGATAACCTTTTGCCTCCTCGAGATTGGAACGATTATGGTGTGTTGGTGACGGAAAAAAAGTCTGATGTTATAACAATCGTTAATTCAAAAATGAGTGAAAACGATTTGGAAATTACAGCTAGAATTAATCTGGAAGAAGGTGTAAGTGGAACATATAGAGATAGAGATACTGGACTTTTTGCAATGTCGGCAAAGGAACATTATGATGAAAATCCTGAAAAGTATCAAAAGCAGTACAAAGAAAATTTCTCAGTTGAATTTACTAATGTTAAATCTAATCTAGTTAATAAAACTGATTTTGAAAGCACGATGAATTTTACTTCTAACCAAATGATGGATGTTGTTGGGAAGAAAATTATCCTTAATCCTATGTTATTTCTCAACAAAACTAATAACGAATTCAATCAAACCACAGAACGAAAGTATCCCATTGATTTCCTAACCCCATTCACAAGAACCAAAAAAGTAACATTAGAGATTCCTGAAGGTTATGTAGTAGAGAACTTACCAAAAAGCAAAAAAATTGTTACCGAAGATAAAGAAATTGAATACAGCTATATGACCGAACAAAAAGGCAATGCATTAGTAGTGACGAGTACTCTAAAGGTCGCAAGTGCCAATTATCCAAAAGAATATTACCCTGCCTTCAAGCAGATTTGGAAAGTGGTGGTAGATACCCAAAACCAAGTTGTTAGTTTGGTTAAAAAATAATCACAAAATGCTCTCTATTCGGGAGCATTTTTTAATTTTGCGGTTGTGAATCGTACAGCATTTATTATCAATCCTTTTTCGGCAGGTAAAAACTATCAACCTTTTCTTCAAAAATTGAAGGAAAAGTTGGGGACGCCTATTGTTTATATTTCTGAATCAATTGATGGGACGCACCAATTTATCGAAGATAATTTGGAGAAAGTCGATATTTTTGTTGCTGTGGGAGGCGATGGGACAATTTCTTCTGTTGCGAGAAAGTTAGTTGATACCGATAAAGTTTTGGCTATTTTTCCTGCTGGTTCAGGCAACGGTTTCTCTAATGAAACTAACTTTAGCAAAAATCTAGATTCGCTCCTGGAAAAGATCAAACAGAAGAAAACCAAACGAATAGACACTTTCTTAGTTAATGATGTCTTGTCTGTCAACGTTTCAGGAGCAGGATTTGACGGAAAAGTAGCGAAGGAATTCGAAAAAACTTCTAGGGGATTTGCAAATTATATTAAAGTGTCTATCAAGACTTTTATTAAGTATAAGCCCATTGAAATCAAATTTGATAACGTTGAATATCAAAAGTATAACGGAAAATATTTGATGGTCAATGTCGCTAATACAAGACAATTTGGGAATAATGCCTATATCGCACCTCATGCGAGTAAAAGTGATGGATTGGTAGAGATTGTTTTAGTTAAAAAATTTCCAATGCGTTATTCTGCTGTTTTTGCTTACCAATTATTCAATAAAACGCTTGGGAACAGTCAATTTGTGACCTATTTGTCGGTTCCAGAAATCTCTTTCAACGTAGATACCCAAAATTGGCATATTGATGGAGATTATAGAAAGATGAGTTCTCCAGTAACGATTAAAGTTCTTCCAAAGAATTTAAAGATTTTAATCTAAATTTTT
>NZ_JBYVEB010000103.1:0-10202 GCF_058117085.1 Chryseobacterium sp. CG10_8
AATTAATAAAATGAAGGGTTCTTTTTTGTTAATCATTTTAATGCTGTTTAGCGCTTGCAAGTCACAAGAACAAAACAAGAATATGAACGTGATCGCATCAGAAATTGAGTTTGAAGACAGGTTTCATTATCGGATGTCTTTGATTTCTGGATCTTTTTTGGTGTTGGACAATCAAAGTATGATGGATGAAGTTTTTGAAAAAATTAATAGTGATAATGTTCGGGGTGCTCCTATACCAATGGTCAATGAGGCAGAGACTTACCTTATCTTTAGGCCAGTACTCAAAACCTCTAATGATATAGAAATTAAAAAAATCACTTTTCAAGATGGAACATTAACGATAGATGTTGTTCCATTTAATGATCCGCAGATGGATGAAAATAATAAAGTGGAGCCTAATGTGCTAGTATGTGTTAAAAGAAAACTTGCCATTAGTAATGTAGTTATAATTCAGAATTAAATAGATATTTTATGAAGACTAAGTTTTGTGTTTTTATGTTTTCATTGGTGGGGATGATGCTATTCTCCCAAGAAAATTATTGGTCTAAAACCGACAAGATTGGCGAATCGCAGCTGAGGGAGAGAGTCAATGTGCCTGATAAATTTTTGTTATTTCATCTTGACTTTTTAAAAATTAAATCAGATTTGTCTAATGCACCAGCTCGTTTTTCGAACAACGAAAGTTTTGTGTTAAAGTTTCCAGATTCAGATGGTAGCTTTAGAGACTATATTGTGCAGGAAGCCTCGGTTATGGCTCCAGCATTACAAGCTCAATTTCCGGAAATTCGTTCATTTGTTGGGTGGCAAAAGAATAATTCGTCAAATACCATAAGATTTAGTATCTCACCAGAGTTTGGTATCCATGTCATGTATTTTGATGGATGGGACATAAGTTATATGGATAGTTACACAAAGGATAATTCTACTTACATTGTGTACAAAAGAAAAGATATTAAGAATTCAACAAGCTTCAATTGCGAAGTAAGTTCTGATCTTAGTAATTTGGATCAAACAGCAGTCATGAGAGCTCCTTTGGTGCAAGATGGTTTATTTAGGACTTATAGACTTGCTTTGTCAGCGACTGCTGAGTATACTACATTTCAAGGGGGTACGGTTGCTTTAGCTTTAGCTGCAATGAATACGACCATGACAAGAGTGAATGGGGTTTATGAAAAAACGTTTGCTGTTACTATGCAATTGGTGGCTAATAATACCTCGATTATTTATACTAATAGTTCGACTGATCCTTACACAAATGGGAACGCTTCAACTATGCTAACTCAGAATCAAACAAATACTGATTCCGTTATAGGTACTGCTAACTACGATATAGGACATGTTTTTGGTACAAATAGTGGAGGGGTTGCTAATCTTGGGGTTGTATGTGTTGAATCATACAAGGCTAGAGGCGTGACAGGTTCAGGAGCTCCTGTTGGAGATCCTTTTGATATTGATTATGTAGCTCATGAAATGGGTCATCAATTCAGAGGAAATCATTCATTTAGGGCAAATACTGGTTCTTGTTCTGGCAATGCTAATACTACTACTGCAATGGAGCCGGGAAGCGGAAGTACTATTATGGCATATGCTGGAATTTGTACCGCAGTTAATAATGTGCAATCAAATAGTGATTCTTACTTTCATGGGGTAAATGTAACAGAAATGTATAACTTCATTATTGGGACAGGAAGTAATTGTCCAGTGACAACCCCTACAGGAAATAATGAGCCAACGGCTGATGCAGGAGCAGATTATATTATTCCAAAAGGAACAGCATTTATCTTAACAGGTGTTGGAGCTGATCCTGACGGAGATGCCATTACTTATCTTTGGGAACAATACAATAATACGAGTAATACACAGCCCCCTGTTTCCACTGCTACTGCAGGACCTGTTTATCGATCTTATTTGCCAACAACATCGCCAAGTCGTTATTTTCCAAAACTTTCATCTGTCGTAGCAAATAATTTGGTGCCAACTTGGGAAGTGACTCCAAGTGTTGCTCGAACTTTGAATTTCAATTTGTTAGTTAGTGATAACAAGGCAACAGGTGGTCAATCCGCTAAAGATGCAATGGTTGTAACAGTAACCAACGATGGACCTTTTACGGTTACTTCTCACACCTCTAATATTGCGTACACCGCAAATAGTTCTACAACAGTAACATGGAACGTTGCAGGAACCAATACGGGTACAATTAACACACCAACAGTAGACATTGTACTATCGAAAGATGGTGGACTCACTTTTGATACAGTATTGCTTGCAGGGACAGCTAATGACGGTTCTCAATCAGTTACCTTACCCAATTTAAATGTTTCGTCAGCACGAATTATGGTGAGGGCGGTTGGAAATATATACTATGCTCTTAATTCTTCAAGCTTTTCAATTACGGGTGCTTTGGCAACTAACGAAGTAGAGACAAGTACATTTGATATTTTTCCTAATCCGGCAAGTGAAACAGTGACGATAAGGTTAAAAGGCAAATCAGAAAAGGCGCAATATCTAATTCACGATGCGGTAGGAAGATTGGTATCAAAAGGAGTATTGAACAGAACAATAAGTATACCGTTGAATGGTTATGAAACTGGGAATTATGTAATATCAGTGTATTCGAGTAATGGAAAAAAACACTCAGAAAAATTAATCATTAAGAAGTAAGATAGATTATTACCTAATTATAAAAAATGCGCTAATTCTAGCGCATTTTTTTATGTTTTCATTTTAATGTCGATAATATAAGTGTTTAATTGTAGCTATTGACTTAGAGAGTCTTTACTCTTCATCAGGCGGGCGGTCTCCATAGGAATACATTTTCGGCATTTCCCATTTGTATTTTACAGCTAAAGTTCGGATAGCCACAATCAATAAAATGGTTGATATTTGGATGAAGGAGTAGGATAAAGTAGTTCGATTGGTCATTAACAAAAAAGCAGCTCCTCCAACAATACAAGCAGTCGCATAAATTTCTTTTCGAAAGATAAGCGGAATTCTATTAAGTAAAATATCTCTTATAATACCTCCAAAACAGCCTGTTATGGTTCCTAAAGTTAGACAAATCAAGGGATGTAAGCCAGAGTTTATTCCTTTCTGTATACCTATGATGGTAAATAGTCCCAGTCCAAAACTGTCAAACATAAAAAGAGTAACCCTAAAGTTTTTTTCGATAGATTTTACCAATACAGCAGTCACAGTGCTGATGAAAATAATCCCACAGATAAAGATATCATGCATCCAAAAAACAGGGACATCCAGTAGTAAATCTCTTACCGTTCCGCCTCCAACAGAGGTGATAAATGCAATAATTAGCACACCAAAAATATCAAAACGTTTTTGCATCGCCGCAAAAGCTCCTGACATTGCAAACGAAACGGTTCCTAAAACCTCTATAACGAAATTGAAATTTTGATGAAGCATTTTTATAAGTTGAAAAATTTAACTAAAAATTAATTAAGTGAAATTCTATGATGGTATTTTTTTATTTTTTTCTATGTAGTCAAATATATGTTGCATGGAAGGTAGGAAATATCCATTCTTTTTAGCCAATAAGAGTTTTTCATCTGTAATGTTATTTATATCGAGGGGAGGTAGATTGTTTTCGTCGAGTATACCAACTCCTCTTTTTATTTCTTTTAAAACTGTGGAAGCTTTAGTCCAAGGATAATAATTAATAAAAATGTTTAGTCGGTCAAAAGAAAATAGAGTTTTCTTTGTTTTAAACCCAAATATCTTATTATATTTTTTATTTAGTCGTTTAATATTTTTGAGGTCTATTTTTCCCTCTATATTGTCAAGCAAAAGAGGTTCGAAATAAATATTGATTTCAATATCACCAAAACTTAGAAAACCTTGAGCAAGTTTATTCCAGTTATAAAATACTCTGACAGTTCTGTTTTCACAGGTTCTAATAAGACCTTCATAATCTGCTATTTTTTCATTTTTAAAGCCCTCCTGACGTAAATCTATGAATATGTTTTTGTTGATGATTTTAGAATGAATCTTTTTTCCTGCAAAAGTATTGATACCGATCATTATTAAAGTAAATGTCAATAATATGATAGTTATACATGCACTAACAAGCAATTCTTTGGAGGTTATATAAATAGGAATGAAGAGAAGTGCAAAAATAATTATTAAATGTAAATATTTAAAAGCTAATTTTCTAATCATTTTTGTGATTTCAGTACTTTTTAATTTTATTATCTATACCCTAACCGCATCAGGAACAAGCAGCTCGTATTCGCCTTTATGGGAGATGATTTCCCTGACAATACTACTACTGATAAATGATTTTCCGGATGAGGTCAGAAGGAAGACTGTTTCCAGTTTTTTGTGAGCCAAAGTTCGGTTGGTATGTGCAATCGCTTTTTCGAACTCGAAATCGGCTGGATTCCTCAATCCTCTGATGATGAAAGTAGCCCCCTTTTGAAGGCAATAATCAACAGTCAGACCTTCGAAAAAATCAACTTCCACGTTCGAAAAATGTTCGGTGGACTTTCTAATGAATTCCATTCTTTTTTCCAAAGGGAACATATATTTTTTTTGGGAATTCTGACCAATTGCGATTATAAGCTTGTCAAATAAAGGCACAGCTCTTTCTATAATATCCAGATGTCCCAAAGTGATAGGATCAAAAGATCCTGGAAATACGGCAATTCTCATTTTGAATTAAGATTTTTAATTTTAGAGTTTAGCGATCTGCTTTCTCTAAAACGAATCATGAATAAATATTATTTTAAAAGTGCTTTCTCTACTTCGTTTCCGCACAAATCTTTGATAGAGATGCCGTAATGTTTTGCTTGCTGAGGCAGAATACTTGCTGGAGAAAATCCAGGATTGGTATTCATTTCCAACATATAAGGGATATCGTTCATGATAATGTATTCACTGCGCGAAAAACCACTCATTCCCAAACTTTCGTAAGCTTTCATTGCAATTTCTTCCACTTTTTTGGTAGCTTCAGGACTGATTCTTGCGGGGGTGATTTCTTCGGAAGCTCCTTCATATTTGGCTTCGTAGTCAAAGAATTCATTTTTGGATACAATTTCTGTGATACCTAGCACAATCGTTTTTCCGTGATAGTCGATAACACCTACAGAAACTTCTGTTCCATCAAGAAATTTTTCGATGAGGACTTCATTGTCTTCTTTGAAAGCAAATTCAAGTGCTTTTGGTAATTCTTCAATACTTTTCACCTTAGAAATACCCAATGATGAGCCGCTTTGATTAGGTTTTACAAAAAGAGGTAGTCCTAGTTCTTCAACAATCGATTCCGAAGAAATAGCGTCTCCTTTTCTGATATAAATACTTTTTGCAGAAGGAATGCCGTATTTGGATAGAACCGCAAGGGTATCTTTTTTGTTAAATGTTAGAGCACTTTGATAAAAATCACAACCTGTATATTTCTGGCCAATAGCGTCCCAATAGGCTTGTAAAATTCCATTTTCTCCTGGACTTCCGTGGATGATATTGAAGCAAACATCAAATTTTAATCTTGTGCCGTCTCCTAAGGTCACCGTGAAGTCTTCCTTGTTGATGGGTAGTTTTTCTTCGTTTTCTGTGAGAAAATACCATTCGTTTTTCAAGATGACAATCTTATATACGTGATAAAGTTCTCTATCTAGTGAGTCATAAATTAGCTGTCCACTTTTAAGGGAAACGACATATTCATCGGAATATCCGCCCATGACAATGGCAATATTTTTTTTGTTCATTTCTTTATACAAGTTTGGTAGCAAATGTACTGATTTTCTAAAATCACAAGAACTTAATTGGCAAAAATCTTATTTGATTCCTACGTTACTGTATTTAAATTAAATATTATTTATATTTGCCTTTGGAAAAAGTATTATTTATTATGCTAAAATCTCTTTTCAACTGGAAAGTTCTTGTAAATCTGTTGGTTGCGTCAGCTATTTTTGTTGGGCTGGTTTGGCTGACTTTTCGTTGGTTGGAATATCATACAAGTCACGGACAAGAAATTCCCGTTCCTAATGTAATGAATCTTACCGTGCAGAATGCGGTGAAGGTTCTTGACGATGCGGGATTAGAATATGAAGTAGATAGCTTCAAATATGATCCAAAATACAAACCTTTTCAGGTTTTAGCGGTATTTCCTGCTGCTGGATCAAGAGTGAAAGGGGGAAGAACCGTACTCTTAAAAGTTAATCCAAGATCTTGGGCTCCAGTTCAGGTTCCTGATGTTTTGGATCGATATATGGGACTTGCTTTTAGTCAACTTAATCAAGTTGGTTTAGCGGTTGGTGACACTATTTTTGAATCCAATGTTCAGAAGGATGCTGTTATCCGATTGATGTTGAATGGTAAAGTTTTGAAACCAGGAACCAAGCTTCCTAGATTTACAACCATTGATGTCGTTATTGGTACAGGTCCTAAAAGAAATATTGTTATTCCTAACGTAGTTGGACTAACTGTAGCAGAAGCTAAAGCTGTGATAGCATCTAGTCTTTTTGAAGTTGGATTGGTCGAGCATGAGGATGGAAGTGGAGATCCTTCAGATATTGTTTATTATCAGGATCCATCTCCTGGAGATATTAGGGATCAAGGAATGCAAGTGGACTTGTGGGCGAGTAAGAAGACGCCGGCTGAACTGCAAAACAAAATTTCTTATCTTAATTCGATTTATAGAATCAAAATTGATACAACATTACCGCCTGTCAGATTTGAGGAGTTTGAAGTTGTTGAAGAACACGTAACTCCACCACCGCCACCTCCTTCAACTGATAATTCGGTGAAACCTGCACCTGCGCCTTCAACAGGAACAACACCTGCGCCAGCTCAGAATAAAACGAATGCTGCGCCCAAGCCAGCGAGTACAAGTCCAAAGACTGATTCCAAATCTAATTCAAGTTCGAAGTAATTGGGGTTGGGTTAGTTGATAAAATTTAATTACAGGAAAAAAAGTACAGCTATTTGTTCTAAAGATGGTAAATGAATCCGAAGAGATTTTTGATGATGAAATTTTAGAAGGTTCTTCTCATGAAGAGGAGAACGAGGAACTGTACGAACATCTTAATCTAAAGGTTGATCCAGGACAAGAGCCACTACGAATAGATAAGTATCTTCTGATATTTCGTCAAAATTCTTCTCGGAATAAAATCTCTCAAACGTGTAGAGCAGGTAATGTTTTGGTCAATAAAAAGCCTGTAAAACAAAATTATCGTGTTAAACCAGGAGATGAAATCTCAGTAGTACTTTCAAGACCTCCTAGAGAGACGGTAATTATTCCCCAAGATATTCCGATTAACATTGTTTATGAAGATGACGACCTTATTGTAGTTGATAAAGAAGCTGGAATGGTTGTGCATCCCGGACACGGAAATTGGGATGGGACGTTAGTCAACGCATTGGCTTTTCATTTTGAGAAAAATGGAACTAAGTCTGACTTGGATAGAGTAGGGCTTGTTCATAGGATAGATAAAGATACCTCCGGGTTATTGGTAGTGGCAAAAACTGAGTATGCACTCAGTTATCTTGCTAAACAGTTTTTTGATAGAAAAACCAAAAGACTGTATTGGGCCTTTGTTTGGGGTAATGTTGCCAATGATGAAGGGACGATTACTGGTCATATTGGAAGGCATCAAAAGAATCGTATGCAGATGGCTGTCTATGAAGATGGAAGTCAAGGAAAGCATGCGGTGACACATTATAAAGTTTTAGAAAGATTTAGATATATGACCTGGGTCCAGTGCAAATTGGAAACCGGTCGAACACATCAGATTAGAGCTCACTTTAAGCATATTGGTCATACTCTTTTTAATGATGAACGCTATGAGGGGCATATTCCTTTAAGAGGAAGTCAGCTTCCAAAGTACAAGCAATTTATCAACAATGTATTTGAGGTTCTTCCAAGACATGCATTGCATGCCCACACTCTTGGTTTTATACACCCGACGACCAAAAAAGAAATGTATTTTGAAAGTCCAATGCCAAATGATATGGACTTAGCTCTAAAAAAATGGAGAAAATATTTGGAAAACCAATTATAATAAAAGTTTTTTTTTATATTTGTTGAACTGTAAACAATAACTTGTTATGAGAAAAATATTTGCTTTCGTATGTTTTGCATTAATTTCAGGAGCATACAATGCACAAGAAACTTTACCTTATTATCAGCAATACCTTTTTGACGGGGACTTTCTCTTCAATCCTGCACAATACGGTAAGACCGATGATGTACAATTAAATCTTAATTATCAAAAGCAGTATGCTAATTTTAGCGAGTCGCCTAATGTACAATCTGTCGGTATGCATGCTAATATTTTTGATAGAGTAGGTGCAGGTATGAGTGTTTTTAGAGATCAAAATGGTCCTTACACTTCTGGAGGAATAACATTAGGAGGTTCTTATTTTATCCCGTTAAGTGATGAAGGAGAAAGAAGAGACCAATTTTCTTTTGGAGCAAGTGTTTCTTTCTATAACATGAATATTGACCACACGATGTTGAATCCTGAGGATTTCAATGATCCAAGTTTGTATGGTGATCAAAGTAATATATTTTTGGCATATACCAACTTTGGTTTAGCAGGATCTTACAGAGGATGGTTCGGTGGAGCTTCAGTTAATGATATTGCTGTTAGTAATGACGAACCTATCGTTAATAATCAGGAGCCTTCTCCAATTAAGATTTTCATGAATTTAGGAAAAGATATTAATTTGGGAGATAGCTTCAAATTGACGCCTTCTGCATTAGTTAACCTTAACACTAATTCAACAAGATTAGCTGATTTCAATTTGGTAGGAACTGTTCATAATGATTATAATGAGTTTTCAGTCGGAGCAAGTTTCAGATATGCTCAGAACAGATATGATAACCAGAATCTTAGTATAGCTCCAGTAATCAAAGTGAAATTGAATAAATTAATGATTGGAGGTACTTATAACATTGGACTTTCTGATATTCAGGATTACGGTGGTAACAGTTTCATGGTTTCTCTTGGGTTCAACTTTGATAACTTCATCAACAAAAGAGGATTTAGATACTAAAGAAATTATTTTAAATAAATTTGTAGCTCTGATTTTTCAGAGCTTTTTTTATGATTTACATCCATATCCCTTTTTGCAAGCAGAAATGCAGCTATTGTAATTTTCATTTTTCTACTTCTTTGAAGTGGAAAGAAGAGATGTTGTCCGCAATTAGGCGGGAGATTTCACTTAGACACAATGAATTGGAGAATAAGACCATACAATCTTTGTATTTTGGAGGTGGAACCCCATCTATACTAAAGGTGGACGAAATCCAAAGACTGATTGATGAGGTTCTTCAGTATTTTTCCTTTTCTCAAGATATTGAGATTACCTTGGAAGCTAATCCAGATGACCTTAATAATGATTTTCTAAAAGGGTTATCTAGGACAGAAGTTAACCGATTGTCGATTGGTACCCAAAGTTTTTATGAAGCTGATTTACAATTAATGAATAGAGCTCACAATGCTTCGGAAGCTGAAAGTTCGATTAAAAGGAGTCAAGATTTTGGATTCGAAAATATCAGCATTGATTTAATTTACGGCAGTCCAACTTCGGATTTTGAAATTTGGAAAAACAACCTTCAGAGAACGGTCGATTTACAAGTTCCGCACGTTTCTTCATACGCTTTAACTATAGAGCCAAAAACAGCACTTGCTTCATGGATTAAGACAAGCAAGGTGAAATCTCCAGATGAATCTGTACAGAATAAAGAGTTTTATTACATGACAAATTTTTTGAAAGAGCATGGATTTCAACATTATGAGATTTCTAATTTCGGAAAACCGGGTTTTCTTTCAAGGCATAATTCAGCGTATTGGAAGTACGAACCTTATCTAGGAATCGGACCTTCTGCACACTCCTACAATGGTATTAACGAAAGAAGCTGGAATGTCTCTAATAATCAACAGTACATTAAGGATTTAGTAGACAATAAGCTTCCTAAACAGACTGAAATTCTATCCGAAAAGGACCAACTCAACGAAATGTTAATGATAGGATTGAGGACGACTTGGGGTGTTGATAAAACCAAGTTATACAACAAATTTTCGGATGAGCTTATTGAAGAATTTGAAAAAAATCTTAAAAGTCATTTAGAAGACCAAACCATCGTCTTTGAAGATGATTACCTCAAAATTCCTGAGAAGCACTGGTTTCTAGCTGATGGAATTGCTTCTGACTTGTTTGTGCTTTAAGTGTTGTTTGAATTTAAAGTT
>NZ_JBYVEB010000104.1:0-10108 GCF_058117085.1 Chryseobacterium sp. CG10_8
TGATGAGGATTTTATTTTCTTTAAACAGAAAATCTAACCTCGAATCTCAAGTCTCAAGTCTCGGTTTTCGAATCTTGCCTCTAACTACATATTCCTCCTATACTTTCCACCCACTTCAAACAAGGCATTGGTAATTTGTCCAAGCGAACAATATTTCACTGCTTCCATCATTACTTCGAATAAGTTTTGTTGGTTGATGGCAGATAATTGAAGTTTGTGTAACCATTCTTCAGTTAAGTCTGAGTTAGCTTTTTGGTAGTTTTCTAAATTAACGATTTGCTGTTGCTTTTCTTCTTCAGTTGAACGGATAACTTCTCCTGGTAAAACCGTTGGAGAACCATCTTTTCCAAGGAAGGTATTCACACCGATGATTGGATATTCTCCGGTGTGTTTTAGCATTTCGTAATGCATCGATTCTTCTTGAATTTTAGAACGTTGATACATCGTTTCCATTGCACCAAGAACACCGCCTCTTTCAGTAATTCTATCGAATTCAGCATAAACTGCTTCTTCCACTAAATCTGTCAATTCTTCAATAATGAAAGAACCTTGCAATGGATTTTCGTTTTTAGCTAAACCTAATTCTTTGTTGATAATCAACTGAATTGCCATTGCTCTTCTTACGGATTCTTCTGTAGGAGTGGTAATCGCCTCGTCATAAGCATTGGTGTGAAGCGAGTTACAATTGTCGTAAATCGCATACAACGCTTGAAGCGTGGTTCTAATATCATTAAAATCAATTTCCTGAGCGTGAAGAGAACGTCCCGAAGTCTGAATGTGGTATTTCAACATCTGAGAACGTTCGTTGGCGCCATATTTAAGTTTCATTGCTTTTGCCCAAATTTTTCTGGCAACTCGACCGATAACTGCGTATTCTGGGTCGATTCCGTTCGAGAAGAAGAACGATAAATTTGGTGCAAAATCGTTGATGTTCATTCCTCGGCTGAGGTAATATTCAACATAAGTGAAACCATTCGCTAAAGTAAACGCTAATTGCGAAATCGGATTTGCACCCGCTTCTGCAATGTGATATCCCGAAATCGAAACCGAATAAAAGTTTCGAACTTTATTTTCAATAAAATATTGTTGAACATCACCCATCAAACGCAATGCAAATTCAGTAGAGAAAATGCAAGTATTTTGAGCTTGATCTTCTTTCAGAATATCCGCTTGAACTGTTCCACGAACCGTTGCGATAGTTTCTGTTTTTATTTTGTTGTACGTTTCAGCGTCAAGAATTTCATCACCTGTAATTCCTAATAATTTTAAACCTAAACCATTGTTAGAAGCTGGAAGTTCGCCGTGATAAATTGGTCTTTTCAAACCTTTATCATCGAATTTTCTTTTTAAAACTTCTTCAACTTTATTCCAAAGATTATTTTCAGAAATATATTTTTCGACATTTTGGTCAATCGCCGCATTCATGAAAAACGCCAACAACATTGGAGCAGGACCATTAATGGTCATCGAAACTGAAGTCATTGGATTCACCAAATCAAACCCTGAATACAATTTTTTAGCATCGTCCAAGGTCGCAATAGAAACACCTGCATTTCCAATTTTTCCATAAATATCGGGTGGAAGAGCAGGGTCTTGTCCATAAAGTGTCACTGAGTCAAACGCTGTTGAAAGTCTTTTCGCATCCATTTCCGCAGAAACGTAGTGAAATCTTCGGTTGGTTCTTTCGGGTCCACCTTCACCTGCAAACATTCGAGTTGGATCTTCGCCGGTTCTTTTGAAAGGGTAAATTCCCGCAGTGTAAGGAAATTGTCCAGGAACATTTTCTTGTCCTTTCCAACGGATTAAATCACCCCAATCTTGAAATTTTGGCAACGCAATTTTTGGAATCTTAAGATGAGAAAGTGATTCGTATTTGGTTTCAACTTTAATTTCTTTTCCACGAACGAGATAAGTGAAAGTATCGCCTTTCATTTCTTCCTTGAAGTGATGCCATCGTTGTAAGAACATTGTATTTTCTTCGGAAAGCTCTTTTTTAGCCTTAATGAAAGCCTTTTCTAATTTATCATGGGTATGTTCGTCATCTTCAATTAACACTTTTGCACCATCTAAAAGGTACATTTTCTTGGCAACCAAAGCTTGAGTTTCAACTTCCTTGTCGTATGTTTTGTTGTTATCTACAATTTCAGAAAGGTAGCGAACTCGTTTCGGAGGAATTACCGTTGTGTCTTCGGAAATGTTTTGTTCAACATATTTGTTTAAATTTAATTCAGAGAATTTTGAATTTAATTTTTTGATTAATTCATTATAAACTTCGGTGGTTCCCCAATCGTTGAACTGACTTGCCTTGGTCGAAAAAACAGGCATTGCTTCCAAAGGTTGTTCGAACAACGTATGATTTCTCTGGTACTGCTTTCTCACGGCCTGTAAAGCGTCCAAAGCACCACGTTTGTCGGATTTATTTAAAGCAATTAAATCGGCGTAATCCAACATATCAATTTTTTCCAACTGCGTTGAAGCACCATATTCTGGCGTCATCACATACATTGAAAGGTCTGCAATTTCAGTAATTTCAGAACCTGATTGCCCGATTCCTGAAGTTTCTAAAATAATAATATCGGGATGAGCCAATTTTAAAACGCTCAACGCCGAGTGAATGTAAGGCGAAACCGAAACATTGTTCTCACGAGTTGCCATCGAGCGCATATAAACTCTTTTGTCGTTAATGGAATTCATACGAATTCTGTCGCCCAATAAGGCACCACCTGTTTTCTTTTTGGATGGGTCAATTGAAATTATTGCAATTTTTTTATCTGGATTCGCTCTTAAAAATCTACGAACCAATTCGTCTGTAAGCGAAGATTTTCCTGCACCACCTGTTCCTGTAATTCCTAAAATTGGGATGTTGGAATTTTTGGTTCTTTCCTCAATTTCTTGAACTAAATTTGGTTTTTCCTCAGAAAAATTCTCCACTGCAGAAATCACTTGAGCAATCGATTTTGAGTTTTCAAATCGGATGTTATCCAAGTCAGAAATCTCCACATGTTTACCTGTTTCGAAATCCGATTTTTGAACCAAATCATTAATCATTCCTTGTAAACCCATTTCACGGCCATCGTCAGGAGAGTAAATTCGGGTAATTCCGTAATTCATTAAATCTGCAATTTCTTCTGGTAAAATTACACCGCCACCGCCACCAAAAATTTTGATTTGAGA
Source organism: Chryseobacterium sp. CG10_8 (assembly GCF_058117085.1). Lineage (NCBI taxonomy): Bacteria > Pseudomonadati > Bacteroidota > Flavobacteriia > Flavobacteriales > Weeksellaceae > Chryseobacterium > Chryseobacterium sp. CG10_8. The sequence goes on from NZ_JBYVEB010000104.1 coordinate 3,175, forward strand.
CGCCCCTTTTTCTCTTAATAAATCGTAGATGTATTTGAAATATTCGTTGTGACCACCTTGATAAGAAGTTAACGCAATTGCATTAGCATCCTCTTGAATTGCAGTGTTAACCACTTCTTCCGCAGATTTATCATGTCCAAGATGAATGACTTCGCAACCCGTAGATTGTATCATTCTACGCATGATGTTAATGGCAGCGTCATGCCCATCAAATAAGGCTGCAGCAGTAACGACTCTTACTTTGTTTTTAGGCTCGTATTTTGAGTTTTCCATAAATAATTTTAGAAAAAATATGAATTTTTCAAATATAAATATTTCTTTTATAAGAGAAAAGCCTCTCCAAACTTTTGAAGAGGCAGGTTAAATCGTATAAATAATTTTTATCAAAAATTGTATCCAATTCTTGCATGAATATCTACTTCTCCAAAATTTCCGTAATCAGTCTCGTGTCTAAATCCAAGACCCAATCCTAGTTCATAGTGAAAATGCTTACTTATACTTCTACGAATTCCCCATTTAGGTACAATAGAAAAACTCTCTATAGCCTCAATATTATTTCTGGAGAAGACCAAGTTCTTTGGACGATAATTAAACGCAATACCAAAAAAGTTTCCCAAATTTGGGTTGACAGCTAACCCTTTTTCTCTGCGTTTGTAAAGATTGTAATAGAACCTTGGCTCTAATCTTAAATTAGGATGCCATTGAGAGCCATTTCCGACTATAAACATTGGCTCGATTCCTATTTCGGTTCTTAATGCTATTTTGTTAGTAAGCCGCATTTCGTTATTAAACCAGAAGCCGAAAGTCCCAACTTGCACATTAAAAACCGATTTTTTTACAGAATAATCAACTTCATTCTTTTGTAGGTCTTGCGCTATACTATTACAAAAAACAAATATTAAATAGACACATATTATTTTTTTCATAAGAAATAATTTAATTTATATAACTATACCAAAACATATCCCAAAAGAATTTATTTGGGTATACTCATTTTTGATGTAAAAAACTTGTGAACTTCTTATAATTGCAAGATTACATTCTAATTCATTTAGCATAAAAAAACAACCAAACCCCAATGAGGCACTTGATCCATCAGAAAAATTTTCATTAAGTTTTAGATTTGGACCTACATTTAGTAATAGATAAGGATTGTTTTCTTCTTCTCCAACTTCGTAATAAAACCACTTTAATTCAGCTTTTATCGGTAGTACAGAAAGTTTGGTGTCATAGTTTTTAGAGTAGGCTAGATTTCCTGAAATAGTAAAGTATTTCAATATTTTGAATCCTTGGGTTGTTTCAATTTCTCCAAAAAATTTTTTTCCATCTCCATCAACTCCTTTTGCAATTTTTATATTGTAGGTGGACACGTATCTTTTTTGTTGAGAATTACAAATTTGTAAGCTTAAGAGAAAAAGTATAAATGCAATTTTTAAGGTCATATATTAGGCTTAGATTATCTTGTGTTGTCTATTCTACTGCCATGCCATTGTCCGTTTTTCTTTACAATGCCATACATTTTCACCATGAAATCCTCAGGTTTTTTTATTGTATTTCCAGGGGTGACACTTGTCACTTCCCCAGTATCTCCATTGAAGTTTAATCTAATCTCTCCTCCTACATCAAATGTTTTGTCAAGTTTGTCATCATTTGTTTTATTTTGATAATGGGTTTTATGTATCAATACTTTTCCAAATTGGGGATACTTTCTAAATAAGGTAATATTGTTATCTGTTGCAGGAGCTGTTTGTCCGATTTTTATCCAGAATTCTTTTAAACCATTTATTGTTGTTTGCCAGAAATACTTGTTTAAATTATCACTTGTCAGCTGTCGATTTGCTTGACCTAAAGCAACTCCTACTATGTCTGCAGTTGTACCATTTCCAAAATTTTCAATAACAATATCATCTTGCATCAATTTAGGGAATGAGGACATGCTAAATCCCGTTATTGAAAAATTTCCAAAAGCATTGCTGTAATTCCAAAAAGTTGTTGCATCATATTGATATCTGCTGCTTTGAGTGTAAATATTGGTGCTACCCATATTGAGAGTTGCGGGGCTATTAAAAGAATCCGAAAAATCATATTGAAATTGCACCCCTTCAACTCCAAGTCTTATTTCATCTACATTCTCTTTTCTCCATATACCTGTCCATCCTTTTTTCTGATGTTTCACTTTAACTCCTAGGTGTTAGACTAGGAAATAATTATAGTTATAAGCTTTGGTTTTTACTCTATAATTACTTTCGTATTGATCTATGCATACATCGTTTTCACCGAAAAGAGTCCCAAAAAGGCCATGTTTTATATCACAGTAAGGTAAATTTTGTACATAATTGTATATTGTAGTATTGTTAGAGTTGCTTGATGGAGGTGTATATGTTGATGAACCACCACCACCTGTATAAGAAGTTCCACAATTGTAGTTGTTAAAGTAGTCGATGTCAGGCGAGATGTCTGCGATATAATTAGTACAAGGTGCACTCAAAATATACTGACTTTGTATACTTTGGTCGGTTGGGATCAATAAATTGTCGGATATATTATTGGTTTGTAAATAATCCTCTAGCAAAGGATATTTGTTATCTTCAACAATAAAAAGACCAACATCAGTGTATTTATAAATTTCATTGGCAACTTGGATCTCTGCCTCATCATTTAAGAAAGCGGCATAAGCGTCATCACCAATTATTTCTTCCAAATCGTCAATATTGTCAATTATTTCTTCGTCGCTTGTAAAAGTAGTTGTCCTTGCTAACATGTTGCTCGACATTTTTTGCTTTAATGCAGCTATCCTATTTCTGAGCTTCTGAGCAACAATTTGTTCGTTACTTTCTGTCGCGATAGGTCTAAGAGGAATGTAATTCTTACTGTCGATAAACTCCGCAATATCTTCGTCATTTGCATCTTTAAGGTTATCATAAACTACGTTAAGTGTCTCCTTGTTTGGAAAGTACAGTCTTCCATTTTTTGTAGTTACTTCGCCTACATTAACAGTACTTTCCTGTGTGTCCGCATGTGTTTCTATTCTGTCAGAATTACATGCAATCATTGTTAATGCCATTGTGGCAAGTAAAAGTGTGTTTTTCATTGTGTATTTTTTTAATTGGTTAATACACGAGTAAAAGAAAAAAAAATGACATGAACAACGGGTTGGTAATATTTAGAATCTATCTTGATTAAACATAATTTTTTATCCTTATTTTTGCTTTAAATATTGATCCCATGCAAAAAGCGCTTTTGTATTTCTTGGTTGGCACAGCAGTAAGTTTTTTATTCAATTATTTTTTTGTAGATAGTACTAACATTGTTCTTGCAATATATAATGCTGCAGCTTTCGGACTTGGCTGGGGATTAGCCTATTTTGTTGACCACCCTGAATGGCCTCTTGCTAAAAAAATGGGAATTTCCTTTTTGGGGATGGGTGTTTTGTTGTTGGTGGGATTTTCCTTTTTCAACTTCGAGATAGCAGTTCCTTCAATAATAAAGTTCTCAACCGTTTTTTTAGCTTATTATTTATTGGCAAGTTTCAAAAGCTCAAAATCACTTAGAAATTAAAAAGGGAAGCAAATGCTCCCCCTTTTTTTGATAGTTTTAATATAAAGAATTTGTGTTAGCCCCGAAAAAGAAGAAGGAGTGCGGTTAGGCATCAGCCTTCTTCTTATATAATTTAATTGTGTTTGTTCCCTCATATGCAATTCGAGTGCCAAAATATATTTTCGCAGGGTGATTTTTCGTACAACTATCATTATTTCAGGTTATTGAAAGGGAGTGTGTTTTTCTTAATAGATATATATCAATATTAATTTTACAGATAGGGATATATTTAATTTTCGTAAAACAAAAAAAAAGTATACCTTTGCAGACCCTTATTGGGAGAATTATGTTTAATCGTTAAACGAAAAAGTGTGAATACATTAAGTTACAAAACAATTTCAGCTAACAAAGCTACCGCTAATAAAGAATGGGTTGTGGTAGACGCTGAAGGACAGCCATTAGGAAGACTAGCTTCTGTGGTTGCAAAGATTTTGAGAGGTAAGCACAAGACTAACTTTACTCCTCACGTAGACTGTGGAGATAATGTTATTGTTTTGAATGCTGGAAAGGTAACCCTTTCAGGAACCAAGTGGAATGATAAGACTTATATCTGGCATACAGGTTATCCTGGTGGACAGAAGTCTATCACTGCAATTGATTTGCTGAAAAGAAAGCCTTTGAGTGTTGTAGAGAAATCGGTAAAAGGGATGTTGCCTAAGAACAGATTAGGTTCGCAAATGTTCAAAAACCTTTATGTATATGAAGGAACTGAGCATAAGCATGAAGCTCAACAGCCGAAATTAATTAACATCAACGAATTCAAATAATAATTATGTCAACAGTTCACAAAATCGGAAGAAGAAAAACTTCTGTTGCAAGAGTTTATGTTAAGCCGGGTTCAGGTAATATTACTGTTAACGGAAAAGACGTAAAAGAGTATTTTTCTACAGATGTTATGGTTTATAAAGTAAACCAGCCTTTCACTTTAACTGAAACTGCAACACAGTACGATGCGGTTGTTAATGTTTTTGGAGGAGGTAATACTGGACAAGCTGAGGCGATTCGTCTTGGGATTTCTAGAGCATTATGCGAAATCAATGCAGAATTCAGACTTATTTTGAAGCCTGAAGGATTATTGACTAGAGATGCAAGAATGGTTGAAAGAAAGAAACCAGGTCAGAAAAAAGCGAGAAAGAAATTCCAATTCTCAAAACGTTAATCAAGAGGATTCAAGATGCGAGACTCGAGATTCGAGATTTTCAGAAATCTTTGTTCTTGGCTCTTGGTTCTATTATCTAATCAAAAATGCCCCGTTTAGTTTAGCACCCAAACATTTCTCCCATCTAAAGAAATTGTTGAATGCACAAAGCGGAATGTAAACTAAAAACAAAAAAGCGACATGGCAAAAGCAAATGTTAAAGACCTTTTAGAGGCAGGAGTACACTTCGGACACATGACCAGAAAGTGGAATCCTAATATGGCTCCATACATTTTTATGGAGAAAAATGGTATTCACATCATTGACTTACATAAAACAGCAGTTAAATTGGATGAAGCTTGTAATGCTTTGGAAAAAATAACTTCTTCAGGTAAAAAAGTTCTTTTTGTTGCTACTAAAAAGCAAGCAAAAGAAGTTGTTGCAAAACACGCTTCAGAACTTAATATGCCTTATATTACTGAAAGATGGCCAGGAGGTATGCTTACCAACTTCGTGACTATCAGAAAAGCAGTAAAGAAAATGAACTCTATTGATAAAATGAAGAAAGATGGTACTTTCGAAACTTTATCTAAAAAAGAGAGACTTCAGGTAGATCGTCAGAGAGCAAATTTAGAAAAGAACTTAGGTTCTATTGCTGACATGGTGCGTCTTCCATCTGCACTTTTCGTGGTGGATATCATGAGAGAGCATATTGCAGTAACTGAAGCAAAAAAATTAGGAATTCCTGTATTTGCTATTGTAGATACTAATTCTGATCCGAGAAAAGTTGACTTTGTTATTCCAGGGAATGATGATGCATCTAAATCAATTGATATGATTTTGAGCGTTGTTTCTGAGGCTATCAAAGAAGGTCAATCTCAAAGAAAAGCTGAAAAGGAGAAATCTAAAGAAGAAGGAGAAAAGGCTACGGCTGATGTAGATGCGGATTTCGACGCAGAATAATGTTTAGATTCTTATTTTAATAAGGTGAGAGGTTTACAATTTTGTAAACCTCTTTTTTTTGTGGAATAATTTCGCTTTTTGATATGACCATTGGTGAATCATATTACGGTAAATAATAAGCCTGTAATTGCTTTAGAAGTAGTTACATTGGTGTTGGAGATGGATTCTGTTTTGATTTGCAATATATTTTGAGATATTGTAAGTCAAGTATAAAGAAAAAAGAACAGCATTTAATGTTCTTCTCATGTTATAAGTGTTGCTTGGTCAAGAAAGGGAAAGCTTTAATTTTTATTTTTGAGCTTGATTAGAGTGGCTAGTGGCGTGATTCGGCTTGACAACTGGATTGTTAAGGATGACCATAAGGCTCTTTTTCATGTCTTTTTCCGAGTTATATTGAGCGTCACACATCTTACTAGTCAATTGGTACTTGCCTTTGTCTACAACGATTGAATTCTCACCATGAGCAGGAACCGCAAGGTTGTAGAATTTTTCGCCTTTAATTCTGACAATCATGTTGCAGTCAGAGTTGTTTTGTATCATCAAGATGGCTTCCTTTTTATTGACGTCCTGATCAAACATCGTATTGAGTAATTTGATGGTCTTGTCTTGGTGCGCGGTCGATGATTGAGTCATAAGTTTGACAAATTCTTCCGATTCATTGGAATTGGGTCTAGTTAATACCTTTTTAGGAATTTCCGCCACAATTGGTTTTGGCTTTGCTTGCACTCCGGTAGGTTGACCTTTGGTCCAAGCTGTATTTTTAAGGGAAATAAGTTTGGGCTTCAAAACGAAAACTCTTGGGTCGTCTGGATGTGCTTGGGATATAAATGTCTCAATCTCTTTAATGTTTTTGCTATTAAGAATGTTCTTGTAAGGATCTTCTTTTTTTGCAAAAACTTGTTTAGCTTTAGTTTTAGCGTTTTGGTACTTCGCTTTCAAATTTTGAGAATATCCTGCGATGCAAAATGCTATCAGTAGAAGCGTAATAATTTTCTTGGTGAGATTGTAGACAATACTAGCGCAACAATAGTTGCTTAGACTTTGTTTTTTTTTCATCAATTGCGTCTTTTTTAACCAGTGCTTTTAAGATAATCTATCTTTAAATCTGTTGGTAAATTTATGGTATTTTTATAAATACTCAAAATATTGGCAAATATTATGCCTTAAAATTAATTTTGAATAAAAAAAACTATGAATATCCGTTTATTTGCCTAATCCTGTAATGTTAGCAATGAT
>NZ_JBYVEB010000105.1:0-10017 GCF_058117085.1 Chryseobacterium sp. CG10_8
TTTCATTAAAATGAAGTACTAATTTAAAACTACTTTGATAGCTTCTCCGCTAAATTTTCTAATGTTTGACCTTTGGTTTCAGGCATCATAAACTTCACCCATACCACCTGCAATATCATCATAAAAGTGAAGATGGCAAATACTGCAGCTCCCCCAATTTCTTTGAACAAATAAGGAATAAACGCAGGAATAGCTGCTGCTAAAACCCAATGCACCGAAGAACCAAAAGACTGTCCAGCTGCCCGAAGTTTGTTAGGAAAAATCTCAGATATAAAAACCCAAATTACAGCACCTTGACTTATTGCATGTGCCGCGATGAAAAGGAAGAAAAATATTGGAATTAAATTTCCACTCCAACCAAAATGAAAAGCCAATGTTACCAATCCCAAAGAAATAATATATCCTACAGAACCAATGTACATCAACGTTTTTCGACCGAATTTATCGATAAGTGAGATTCCGATGAGTGTAAAAATAAGATTGATAACACCAATTCCGATACTGCTTAAGAATGAAGCAGATTTTTCCAATCCTGCTAATTCAAAAATTCTTGGAGCGTAATATAAAAAGGCATTAATCCCCGAAAATTGATTGAAAAAGGCCATCAAAAAAGCAAGCATAAAAGGAAATCGATACTTTTTCATAAAGATATTTTCCGTTACCGTTTCTTGATGTTTTTCGTTTTCGATATTTTTCATCAAGGCTTCAACATCGGCCTCAGAATTAATTTGTAACAAAATTTTCTTAGCATTTTCTTGGTCGTTACGGTATTCAATTAGCCAACGTGGGCTTTCAGGAACGCCAATTACCATCAAAGTATAGATAAAAGCAGGGATGGCTTCTACTCCCAACATCCAACGCCAAGCGTTTTCTCCAATATCTTTTAAAAAATAATTGGAAACAAAAGCACTCAAAATCCCAAAAACAATATTGAACTGATAAAGCGCAACCAATCTTCCTCTTTTTTTGGCAGGAGCGATTTCGGAAACGTAAGCTGGAGCAACAACCGTAGAAATACCAATTCCAACACCACCAATAAATCTGAAAAAAGCAAAAACATAAGGGTCATTAACCAAAGCACAACCAATTCCTGACACAAAGAAAAGCACCCCAATCCCAAGAAGTGTTTTCTTTCTACCCCAATTATTAGTTGGAATAAAACCAAAAATAGCTCCTAAAACCGTTCCCCAAAGCGCAGAACTCATCACAACCAAGCCATGAAACAAGTCGGTGCTATTCCATAAACCTTGCAATTGTTTGTCGGCACCCGAAATAACGACGGTGTCAAACCCGAATAAAAATCCAGCAAGTGCCACAACGATGGACCAATAAAGTAATTTTGAATTTTTCATGCTCTAAAATTTTTTTGAAAATCATTGGAGAAAAATTATCTCCAAATGCTTTTGATAGGGTTAATTGTAAAATTAGATAGCTTAGTTTTTTTGGTGGAAGTTACCTTTAAATCAGAATAAGCTTCTGTTGGAAAATACAGATTAGTGAAAGAAAATTCGCCATCATTCAAGATGATTTCAACTGAGGAATGGTCAAGATAAAGTTGAATATTTCTGATTTTTTGATTTCGTAAATCCATCGTTTGAAGTTTCTCTGCAAAAGTTTTTTCAAAATCAACTAAACCTGATTTTTTTCGGTCAGTGATGAGCTGATTTCCTTTTAATTCAATAATGAATACTTCATTTTTTGAATTTGAAAATTCAATTTTTAAATCATTTTCTTGGCTTTTGTTATCGAAGCCAATGTGAGCTTGAGACAAATCAAATTTGGTTTGAAAGGGTGTTTTAGCACTTTTTTTAGATAATCCTTTTTCTTCAATTCCTTGAAATTGTTCCACAACTTTTTGAGTCAAAATATATTGTCCATCAATTTTCTTCAAAGATAATTCCCTTGGTAAAGTCATAGCGCTTCGCCAAATTTCAGTCGGTACTTTTGTTGCGTAAAACCAATTGCTCATCCACGAAATCAAGATTTTCTTATCATTAGGAACATTCCCAAAAGTTACACCTGCATAATAATCCATTCCTGAGTCTAACCAAATCGAATTTTGGGTATGTTTAAATGTCTTTCCATCGAAATCACCTACGAAATATCGCGTTCCAGAACCGCCATTCGGTGCTTTTCTATCATGATTTTGTATAAGAACCCATTTGGATTCGTTAGAATTTTCGACTTTTAATTCAATTAAATCAGGGCATTCCCAAACACCGACATCAATATCGTTTTCAGGTTTAAAAGTGCTTTCCAGCTTCCAATCTTTTAAATTCGGGGAAGAATAAATCTGCAAATGGTCATGAACCGCCAAAGTCATCGTCCATTGATTGATAAGCCTATTCCAAAAAACTTTCGGGTCACGAAAATCTTGCTCTCCTGAATTATTCAACACTGGATTTCCTGCGTATTTCGTCCACGTTTTTCCTTCGTCCAAACTGTAAGCAATCCCTTGACTTTCGGTGTTTTTCTTTCCTGCTTTCCATATTTCATCGTTGTGATATGTAAAAATCGCAACCATAGCATTTTTCCCAAATCCTGCGGTGTTGTCTTTGTCAATAACTGCACTTCCTGAAAAAATCCAACCATTTTTGTCAGGATACAAAGCGATTGGCAAATGCTTCCAATGGATAAGGTCAGTACTTTCTGCGTGTCCCCAATGCATGGGACCCCAAATATTATCATTAGGATAATACTGATAAAATAGGTGATACTTTCCGTTGAGATATACCAAACCATTTGGGTCGTTCATCCACATTTTTTCGGGGGTAAAATGATATTGCGGACGATACTTTTCGTTAAATGAAGTGGTTTGAGAAAATAGATTCAATGAAAGACCTATCAGAAGAAGGATTAGGAATTTTGGTTTCATCCTGGAAAATTTTATTAAAAATAATAAATTTCAAGGAATGACAGAAAGGGAAACGAGATTATTTAAAAGGTTTTCTTTGAACCCATTCCGATTTGGGTTCAATGGACGGAAAAATTCGGTTCATCCAAGGATTGATGAGCGAATTGTTATGTTTAATTAAGCCAAAAATTTCAACAGGTTCTGCTCCGATGGTTGATTTAATTTCAAGTGCGGTTCTTCCGAAGATTATTTTTTTGAATTGGTTTTCAATTCCAAATTCCACCATGTCCAAAAGCATATTCAAGTAGATTTGTTTTTCTTTTTGAAGCGTTTTATTGTAGCCTAAAAAGTAAGTGTCGATATTTTTTTGATTAAGTAATAACGTATAAAAACCGATTAATTCATTTTGCTCAAAATATCCAAAAACCCTGAAATTTTCTTTCAGATTTTTTTTAAAACTTTCAAAATGATTCTCTGTCAAGAAAAAAGTATTAATAGAAGCATTTTCAGCTACATTGTGATAAAGCTGATTCATTGAGTTCTGATGAAGAATAATATCTTCCAAACTCATTTCTCTTTTTTCAACTGTTTCTGAAATTTCCAATTTCTTTCGAGCCGACTTTGCCCGAACGCGATATTTTTTAGAAAAATCATTGAGATAATCTGTGTACGATTTCCAAGAATCTCGAATTTCTAAAACCATATTCGGTTGAACAGAAAATTTAAAATAAGATTTAAATGTTTCAACTTTAAAATAGTTAAAAACCGAGTCTTGATAATCTTTAAAGATAACAATGGATGATTTTTTAATTTCATTCTGAACTTTATCAACCGCTTCTAACAGAAGTGAAACTGTTTTTTCAGGTGAAATTTTCTCAGTGTCAAAATGAAATCCGTTCTGTCCGGTCAACATATTGTTTCCCAAAATAAGGACATCTTTACTGAATTTCTTGGTCAAATAATTTCGGATGCTGCAAGAAACTTTGTTTTGTTGAAGAACATTGTGTTGTTCAAAGTTTAAGTATTGAAATAATGTTCCACCAACCAAATTTTCATTCTGAAAGAAACCAGCATAAAAACATTGCATATTTTCCGGTCTTGATTCGTCTAAAACAGAAAAATATTCCCGTGACAAAAGAAGGTTGTGTTGACCAATAACCTCGTCCCATTGCAAAAGGATATCTCCAGAATTTTTGAATATTTTTATTTGACAATCCATAAAAAAGACTACAAAAGTAGTCTTAATAATTTATTTCGGAGTAACCAAATTAAAATGTCCCATTTCATACCAACCGCAAATAATCCCACCCATTAATATCACGGTAATTAACCAATAACCTGAATTGATGAAAATGTATTTCCATGATTTTCTTTCGAACATTGCATTAATTGCAACGATTGGAAAAATTATCAAAACTCCCAACATTGCAGAATGTAATGCGCCATGACCAAAAGAACGAAACGCTGTTCCATAATCAGCCATAAAAGCAGTATAAGAAGGTTTTGCAAGACTTTCATCTCCTCCAATCATTCCTGATGCACCGAATTGGTGAATGGTAATCGGTTGCAACATAAAAGCCATGAAAAATGAAAAAACGAAAGACAGGATAAAAATCATCGCCATGTTCGCTCCTTTCATTTTGTCTTCCGTCATTTCCGCTTCTTTCATCCAAGCGGTTCCCATTAATTTGGGGTTATACCAAATGAATCCCATAATTAATGGAATAAATGACGCTACAACCAACGCCAAAAAATTAATTTGTACCATAGTTTTATTTTAGAATAATTAAAAAATAAATGTAATTAATTTTTTGCAGAATTCTTACATGACATGTTTATTTTTCAACTTTTACGTCAATGTTTATTGCGGGACTTGCAACAGGAACTTTTTTCCATTTTCCTAGATATTCTCTTATAAAAGTTTTGTTTCCAAAAAAAGCACCACTGAGATAGAAACTCCCATCAATATCATTTAGAATTTGAAGACTCACAAGAAAATCATCATTTGTCCAAATATTATTATCACTAACATCAATTGTGTAGGTATCATCTATCAAATCATTTTTGGTAATCTGTTTACTAATGTCCTCAGAAATAATTGAATTAAAATTTTTGTCATAAATATTTATTCTCAAGAAAACAGGGTTTTTAGCAGAAAAGTAAGTAATATTCAAATTGATTTTTTCAATTTTTGTTCTTTTATTGGTTTTGAAAAGAACAGCAATTTCTTTAGACCGACTTGCTTCAGAAAGTTCGGAGTTATGACCTACTGTAATATTTTTAGCTTTAGTATTATTGCCCCAATTTCTATGAACGTATTTTTTGGGATTAATAACAACTTCTTCAATGTCTTTTATTTTGGGTTTAAGTTCAATTTTGGTGATTTTTTTTTGAAACAAATTTGCAATAGTACTTGTGAAGATTTGATAACCACCAATTTCAATTTTTAGGATTTTGTTTTGGTCAATATTACTGAAATCCATTGTGAAATTTCCGTTTGCATCTGAAATGGTTCCAATGTTTTCATTTTCAATTCCAATCCTTGCATAAGGTAATGCTTCTTGATTTTCTGAGGAAACAATTTTCCCTGAAAATGTTTGAGCAAAAGCAATTAAACTGAACGCAGATAGAAGTAATAAGTAAACTTTTTTCATGTCATTTTTATTTCACCACAAATTTTAAAATTAAAACTTAACAAAAGTCTCAAGAAATCGTTAAATAAAAATAGCTATGTGTTAAATTATTTGAAATTTTTAATTTGGAGTTTAAAGCTTTTTTCTTAACTGATTTAAGGTCTATAAATTTCCGTATTTTTACAACCACAAAAAATGACTTTACCTCTTAATAATTTTACGACTCAATATGAACTACGTTTCTGCAGAAAATCTCACTAAATCTTATGGTTTAAAAGTTTTGTTCAAGAATATTTCCTTTCATATCAACGAAGGAGATAAGATTGCTATCGTTGCAAAGAACGGAAGCGGAAAATCAACACTTCTCAAAATTTTATTGGGAAAAGAGATTGCTGATTCAGGTGATGTGACTATTAATAAGGATATCCAAGTTGTTTTGTTTGATCAAGAAATAGATTTTGAAGGGGAGCTTTCGGTAGAAAAATTTATGATGACCTTAGATTCTGCACCAATTTTAGCCTTAAAAAATTATCATCACGCCTTGCATACCGAAAAAGCTGAAGATATGGAAAAAGCCCTCATCGAAATGGAATTGCATAAAGCTTGGGATTTGGAAAATGAGATGAAGCAGATTTTATCTCAATTAAAAATCACCGATTTAGAAGCTAAAATGAAAACGCTTTCCGGTGGACAAATCAAAAGAGTTGCGCTCGCAAAATTATTGGTAGAAACTAGAGCAGAACATCGTCACACTTTGTTGATTATGGACGAACCAACCAATCACCTTGATGTAGAAATGGTGGAATGGCTCGAAAATTATTTATCTAAAGCCTTGATTACATTGCTTTTGGTGACCCATGATCGTTACTTTTTGGATTCGGTTTGTGACATTATATGGGAAATGGAAGACCAAAATCTTTACGTTCACAATGGAAGTTATGCGACCTATCTTGAGAATAAAATGATTCGAGAAGATAATTTAAACTCAACTATTGATAAAGCCAACAATCTTTATAGAAAGGAATTGGAATGGATGCGAAGACAACCGAAAGCAAGAACGACCAAATCAAAATCAAGAATTGATGCCTTTTACGAAACTGAGAAAGTAGCAAAAACCGATACTCGAAAACAAAATTTAGAGTTGGATTTCGAAATGAAACGTCTCGGAAAAAAAATCTTAGAACTGAAAGACATCAACAAAAGCTTCGGAGATAAATTATTGTTGAAAGATTTCTCTTACCAATTTCAAAGGGGAGAAAAAGTCGGAGTTGTTGGAAAAAACGGAGCAGGAAAATCCACTTTGCTTAATATTATTCAAGAATTAGAACCTGTAGATTCAGGCGTGATTGAGACGGGTGAAACTATCAAGTTTGGATACTTTTCTCAAAAAGGGTTAAAATATAACGAAGATGAAAGAGTCATTGATTTCATCAAAGAAATTGGCGAAAATTTTCCTTTGTCAGGTGGAAGAACCATTTCTGCTTCTCAATTTTTGAGGTTGTTTTTGTTTGATGACCAAACGCAATATTCTCCGATTTCTAAACTTTCGGGGGGTGAGAAGAGAAGGCTTCATCTGATGTATGTCTTGTATCAAAATCCTAATTTTTTAATTTTTGATGAACCGACCAACGATTTGGATTTACCGACTTTGACAGTTTTGGAAAATTTTCTACAGAATTTTCAAGGGAGCTTAATCATCGTTTCTCACGATCGTTACTTTATGGATAGAATTGTTGACCATATTCTAGCTTTTGAGGGAGAAGGAAAAATCAAAGGTTTTACAGGAAATTTTTCGGAATATAGAGAGTCGAAGAGTTTAGAGTCAAAATCTGAAAACCAAGAAATAAGACCTGGATCTAAAAAAACAACAACTGAAAGCCAACAATCAACAATCAAAAAGAAACTTTCTTTCAAAGAGCAACGTGAACTAGAACAGCTAGATAAAGAAATGCCTGAACTTGAAAAAAAGCGTAACGGAATTTTGGAAAAGCTTAATAACGAAACCGATTATGAGAAAATAGCCAAACTTTCTGATGATTTAGAAATGGTTTCAGGTAAACTGGAAGAAGCCGAAATGCGCTGGTTGGAGTTACAAGAAATTTAATAATCTGTTTTAAACGAATTACCTATCCTTTTTGTTAATAGCAATAAGATGTTGAAAAGCAATCATATTTTTAATAAAATTGGTCAATTGTCTGCAAATTGACCTAGTAGTTTTGAAGATGCAATTATCAATGAATTAATATCAATGACTTAAACTACTTATAAGTATTAGTTAAGAGATGTGTAAATAAACAAAAAAAGACAAGTGCTAGGTCTTGTCTTTTTCGTTTACTTATTTTTTTATAAGAAGCTTACTGTTAATTTGTTAGAAGCAGCTTTTGATTTTTCATCACTAGTCATGTTTATTCCTCCTGTCCAGTTTACTGAATTAGCACCTATTAAAACACCATTCAAATTTCCTAAAAATCCAGCAGCATACACCCTTACCTTTACCGTATAAGTACCTGCTGGTAAATTTGTGATGTAGCTATTGGTATTGTTATTCATGAGGGCAAAATAGTTAGCTCCTCCAGGGTTATGTATCATACTAAGATAATTAGTCGAGTCTGCAACATTTCCGGTAAATGTTCCTCCTGTAATCGAAATACAAGTAAACATTTGAGCGAAAAGGTCAGTAGAAAGGGTACTTCCATCATTGTTGGTAATTCCTGTAAATAACGTCCAATTCAAATTTAAAGTTCGTGTTTCTGCCAAAGTAAAAGTAATGGATAATCCAGGTACATCTACCCATTGCTGGTAATTTAGTTGACCAGATGGAGCTTCATTGTCCCTAATTGTTAAAACGCTATTAGAAATCACGGTAGCGGGAATGTTTGTGCTAGTGCTGACAGGTTTCTTTTCTTGACACTGCCAAATAGGACTAGTTGGAGTTCCTGTATTAATATTAAGGCAGCTTTCAGTAGTATCATATACCATCAAACCAGATGCAGGAGTAGTAATTGCTAATTTTTGAGTTGTTGTTAGTCGAGGTATTAACAATCCTCTACTGTTGGATACAATGTCCATTACAGCACTAACGTCAGGATTTACAGTATTAATTCCTACTTGTTGAGCATTTATATTCATTGAAAAATATAAACAAAGGAGTGCAAAAAAAGGTTTCATATTTATAAATTTTAGTTCATCAATTTTTTTTAACTTTAATAAATTTCTTTAAATCCATTAAAGTTAATCGGTGCAAAGTTAAACAAAAATCTGGATTTTA
This sequence comes from Chryseobacterium sp. CG10_8, assembly GCF_058117085.1. Lineage (NCBI taxonomy): Bacteria > Pseudomonadati > Bacteroidota > Flavobacteriia > Flavobacteriales > Weeksellaceae > Chryseobacterium > Chryseobacterium sp. CG10_8. Next base: position 8,756 of record NZ_JBYVEB010000105.1, read on the forward strand.
AAAAGATAGAGTCTGTCTAAATTTTTATAATAATCTATTGTGTAGAATAAAAAAAAAGACATAAAACATTGATAATCAGTTGTTTAAGTTGAATTATTTTCGTATCTTGTTGGTAACTAATCAATTAAGATAATAATGATAACCTATCCAACCAACATTTCTGATAACCAATGGACAACAATATTAAACATTTTGGAAGACAACCGCAAGAGGAAATATAGTTTAAGAGAAATCTTCAATGCTCTATTTTATCTCTTGAAAACAGGATGTCAATGGCGGATGTTACCAAGAGATTTTCCAAATTGGAAGTTGGTTTATTATTACTTTTCAAAATGGAAAAACGAAGGATTATTTGAAGTTTTATTAGAAGCTATTCGAGGAAAGGTTAGGAAGAAATTTAATAAAAATGAACAACCCAGTGTTGGCATCATTGACAGCTAATCTGCTAAAACAACCAAAATTGGTGGAAGTGATATAGGATATGATGGAGGAAAGAAAATTAAAGGACGCAAGAGACATATCGTGGTGGATACTTTAGGATTGTTGCTGTTTGTCGTTGTTCATTCTGCAAATATCCATGACAGCAAATCAGCGAAAGATGTTTTGGAAAGGTTTAAGGAGCAGTTTTACACAATCAAAAAAGTGTTTGCAGATGGTGGTTACAGAGGCGAGTTGATTGATATACTAAAAGCCAAATGTTCTTTTGTATTAGAAGTTATATTAAGAACTGACAAAGAAGAAAAGTTTAAAGTGCTTCCTAAAAGATGGATTGTAGAAAGAACTTTTGCTTGGTTTGGTAATTACAGAAGACTAAGCAAAGACTTTGAATTTCAATCGAATACAAGCGAAGCTATGATTCAACTTGCAATGATTAATTTGATGCTTAACAAACTTTATAAATGAAATTTTGACAGACTCTAATTTAGTGATAATACTGTATGATAAATATATAGGTATTAATAAATTATTATTAACCATATGTAAAATACTGTTTTGATTAATTTTTAGGAGCCCAACTGTATTTTGTGTATTCAATTTCAAATTGTTTATAGATACATTGACATATGCTTCAATTATATTCGATAAAGCATGAAAGCTACATTGCGAAAACAGGATAAAATCCTTGAAAATCTCAACAATAAAATAACTACGAAAATAAATCGCTAAGAGCCTGTTTAAATTTGTAAAATGTTTTTACCATTAAGGATTTAAGAGTTTTTCGCTTAATGATTCTTATTTAAAATCAAATTTTTGATTTCTTA
>NZ_JBYVEB010000106.1:0-9949 GCF_058117085.1 Chryseobacterium sp. CG10_8
CTTTTAAAGCTTAGTATAAAACATGGTGAATTAGATAAGGCCGAAATTTATATTGATTATCTAAAGAAGAATGATGAGAAGAAGGAGTTGAGTTTGGATCTCTATGAAGCCAAAGTTTTTATCATGAAAAATAGACTTTATGATGCTTTAGAAGTTTTGAATAAACTGAAATCAACACGCCCAGCTTCAATGATTTGGGGAGAGATTGGGCTAGTTTACCAGAAGATGGGTAAATTGGCTGATTCTCAATTAGCGTTGGAAACTGCTATAGGACTTGATCCTGATAATCCTCGATTTCACAAATCTATAGCAGAAGTTTACCTTAGTCTTCAACAGTACGAGGATGCAGCTTCATCAGCCATAGATGCTATCGAATTGGTTAAATTTTTTCCTGAGGCGCACTATCTTTTAGGGGAAGCTTTAGAGAAATTGGGAGATGACGAAAACGCAAAATTAGCTTATGAAATGGCTAAAAAGCTGGTGCCTAAGGGTTACTCAGAGGCAGAATATGCGCTTGAAAATATCGAAGAAAGAGAAAAACGGAGTGATTATAAAAATAAGTTGACCAATAAAAAATTGGATAATCAAATTGTTTTGGTGTCAGGACTTCCTCGATCTGGCACATCAATGATGATGCAGATGCTAGAAAAAGGAGGTATGGATATGCTGACCGATGATCAAAGAGAAGCAGATGAATCTAATCCTAAAGGGTACCTAGAACTACAAAAAGTTAAAAAATTGCATATGGACAACGCTTGGATGGGTGATGCTCAAAATAAGTGTCTAAAGGTTGTTGCGCCTCTTTTGAAGTTTATCAATCAGCGATATCGCTACAAAGTGATTTTTATGAATAGGGATTTAACCGAAGTTCTAAAATCACAACAAAAAATGTTGGGGAAAAATACTGATGTTTTGCCAGTCAAATTATACAACAATTATGTGACTTTACTCAATCAAATAGAAGTGTGGAAAGAGCGATTGCCTAATGTGGAATTGATGTATGTGGACTATGCGGAGCTTTTGCAAAATCCAGAAAGCAATATTTCAAAAATTAGAAATTTCATTGGTGATGAATCACTTGACGAGAAGAAGATGATGGGAGCGATTGATACTTCGCTATACAGAAAATAAAGGAGGAATTTCAGCTGAAACTCCTCCTTTATTTTTACTAGAATCCAAACACTTAATCACGAATTCTGAACTAGAACTCTGAACTCACGAAACTTATTTCTAAAGCCATCCTTGTTCTTTCATCCATTCGTCGTTATAGACTTTTCCTACGTATCGAGAACCATGGTCGTGAAGTAGAACAATAATGACATCATCTTTCGTAAACTGATCCTGCATTTGTTTAATCGCAGAGATAGCACTCCCCGCGGAATAACCGCAGAAGATTCCCTCTTCTTTTGCTAATTTTCTTGTATAGATTGCACCATCTTTATCAGTAACCTTCTCGAAGTGATCGATAACGCTCATGTCATAATTCTCTGGAATGATATCTTCTCCAATACCTTCAGTAATGTAGGTGTAAGCATGATCGTAGTGTATTTCTCCGGTTTCATGATATTCCTTAAGGATTGACCCGTAAGTATCCACACCAATGACTTTGATATTTGGATTTTTTTCTTTGAAGAATCTTCCACATCCTGTAATGGTTCCTCCAGTTCCTGCACCAGAAACAAAATGAGTGAATTCTCCTTCCGTTTGTTCCCAAATTTCAGGTGCGGTTTGTTCGTAATGGGCTTGACGGTTAGACAGATTATCATATTGGTTGACATACCAAGCGTTTTCCGTTTCTTCTGTTAACCTTTTGGCTGTCGAATAATATGACCTTGGATCAGTAGGTTTAACATCGGTCGGACACACGATAACTTCTGCTCCAACCGCTCTTAGAATATCACATTTTTCTTTCGACTGCTTGGAGTTAGTCACAAAAATACACTTATAACCTTTGATAATTGCGGCAAGAGCAAGACCCATTCCGGTATTTCCTGAAGTCCCTTCAATAATGGTTCCACCTGGTTTTAATCTTCCGTCTTTTTCTGCATCTTCAATCATCTTTAAAGCCATCCGGTCTTTGACAGAGTTTCCAGGGTTGAAGGTTTCCACTTTTGCTAAAACCAATGCCGGAAAATCGTCACCTAGAACTTTGTTAAGCTTTACTAATGGAGTATTTCCAATTGTTTCAAGGATATTTTTTGCGTATTTCATTACGTGTTGAATTATAATTTGATTGAATTTGAAGCGCGAAGATACGATTTTGAATTCTTACTGATACTTTATCGATTTTGTTGGCGAAATTTTACTTATCAAATAACTAGGTAAGATGAGTGATAGTCCCGAAACGATGATGATTCCTAGAGATATAATTATTGGAATTAAAAGGCTTAGATCAACTGGAACTTCTCTTACGTAATAGTTTTCAGGATTTAGCTTAATGATTCCAAAAAAGTATTGTAATAGTAGTAATCCAATACCAATAACATTACCTATCACCAGTCCAGGAATCATGATACTTACCGTATAGCTAATAAAGATAGCCCGAATCTGGTTGTTATTAGCGCCTAAAGTCTTAAGTAATCCTATAGATGGTGTCCTTTCAATAATAAGAATTAAAAGTACCATAATGATATTAATGACTACTACAACCAACATTAGAATAATGATTACCAAAATGTTATTATCGAAAATCTTAATCCAATCTACAATTTGTGGATATTTTGTTGTAGCGCTTTCAGCATAGTTTTTGATTCCTGCATAGTTTTCAACTTCGGGGAAAGTTTCATCGATTTTGTTGACATTTTTAAGGAAAACATCTACGCCACCGATTTCATTTTTATCCATATCAAGAATCTTTTTGGCTTGATTAATGTCACCAATAACAAATTGGTCATCAATCATTTTGATATCCGTTTTGTAGATGCCAATTACTTCAAATTTTCTATAAATGGGCTGCTGTTGATCTCTAGCAAAAACTGCGACAATACTGTCTTTTAGTTTGAGATGGAGGTCATTGGCAATATGTTGTGAGATGGTAATTTGATTATTATATCCTTTTTCTTTCACCGCTGGAGTTTCACCTTCAATCAGGAATTTTTTGAATCTTTCGTGGTCAAAATCTTTTCCTATTCCCTTAAAAATAATTCCAGAAAAGTTGTCTTCTGTTCTCAAAATTCCTGTTACCATTGCATAACTTTGGGTATTGCTTACTTCGGGAATTTTCTTAATTTTTTCGAGGTTTAATCCCTTTGTGTCGAGAACCGACGAATTGTAAGAAGCATTGGATTTGGTTGACTTGATGGTAATATGTCCACTAAAATCTGCCATCCTTTCTTTGATGGCTTTTTTGGAACCAAAACCTACGGACACTGTAATCAGAGAAACAATGATTCCTAAAGCCACGGAAAGCCGACCGATAAAGATAATCGTCCGTGAAAGATTATTTTTGTTATCTTTGGAAAGCGCAATTTTTTTTGAAAAATATATGGGAAACTTCAAGTCGTTGAATTTAATGCTCAAAATTAAAAATTTAGTTCATATTCTACTAATTTTTTTCGGTATTACGAGTTGTACAGCTCAAGATGTTGACAAAAATTGTTTTAAAACGGGAGCTGACCGCTCCGAACTCTATCTTCCCTTGTTAAAAAATAAAACGATTGCAGTAGTTACTAACCAAACGGGGATTCTACAAGATAAATCTCATTTAGTTGATTTCTTAGTTTCCAATCAGATTAACATAAAGACCATTTTTGCTCCAGAACATGGATTTCGCGGAGATGCAGATGCTGGAGAGCATGTAAAGAACGGGACAGACACCAAAACGGGTTTACCTATTGTTTCGTTGTATGGAAGTAATAAAAAACCAACTATTGAACAATTGAAAGGTGTTGATATTGTGTTATTTGATATTCAGGATGTTGGAGTAAGATTTTATACCTATATTTCAACCTTGTCTTATGTGATGGAAGCTGCAGCTGAAAATGGAGTAGAAGTTGTTGTTCTAGATCGCCCGAATCCACATGATGGTTATATTGATGGACCAGTTCTAGATTCGAAGTGGAGTAGTTTTGTTGGGTTGCATGAGGTTCCTGTAGTTTATGGATTAACTATTGGAGAATATGGAAAAATGGTGAATGGAGAAGGTTGGTTAAAGGGAGGTGTTCGAGCAAAATATACTCTAATACCGATGTTAGGGTACCATAAGATGCAGCGTTATGGTGTTCCGGTGCCACCATCGCCAAATCTACCAAACGCTCAATCTATTAATCTTTATCCATCGCTATGTTTTTTCGAAGGGACTCAGGTCTCGGTCGGTAGAGGGACTAATTTGCCTTTTCAGGTTTATGGATCGCCTTGGACTAAAGATTTGCCTTATACTTTCACCCCGAAACCTAATTACGGTGCCAAAGATCCGTTTCTTAATGGTAAGCTTTGCTACGGCGAAGATTTGTCAAAAGCTTCGGAAAATTTTACATACCTTAATCTCGAATGGTTGATTAAAGCTTATCAATCTTATAAAAATACTAATCAAGGTTTCTTTTTGCAGAATCTTTTCTTTGATAAACTTGCAGGAACGGATCAATTGAGAAAACAAATTATAGCTGGAAAATCTTTTAAAGAGATTCAGGCATCTTGGAAAAATGATTTGGATCGATTTCAAGGAATACGATCCAAATACATTATATATGAAGATTAATCTTCTAATCGAAATTTTGAGGATCGTTATCGTTTTTATTTTTATAAACGAACCACATTCCGATGGTTAATCCAATCACACCAGCAACTGCCGTAAGCAAAGCGCGACTAAGTTTATCACTTTGGTCACTCCCGATGTAATTCATCAAAAACAAAATAACGAATGTTATTGCTGCTATAATCCCGTATTGTGTGCTTTTTATATTCATTTTATTTTATAACTAATCATAAGACCACCCTTGTACGGAAGCCACTCTGCGCTTTTGTTCCAACCGTCGGCTTTGTCATAACGGAAGTATTCGCCATATTCATTTTTGGCGTACCCGTGATAAAACGCTTCCGAAATACCACCACCAAGATATAGATCTAAATTCCATTTTTCTGCTATTGATATTTGATAACCAATGGTACCGCCCAACAAAAATGTAAACCCCTTTTGGAATTGATCCCCATCCGTATGTCCCCATTTTGTTATGTTGAAGAAACCAGTTCCAGCATTTACCCCAAAATATAATTTATTAAATGCTTTATCAAAATAATATCTTCCTTCAATAGTGCCCATATAAACCTGAGCATTAGATCCGGCAAAGGATTTCCAAGGTGATACAAATGCATCTGCTTGAAAGGTAATTCTTTCAAAAAATTGCTTTTCAATACCAATATTTATCATTCCTATCGGCGCAAAAAGTGCATTGGCTTTTACAAAAACTGTTTTGTTTTCATTTTGAGCATTAGTTAAAATGTTCATTGAAATAACTGCTAATAGAGTTGCTACTCTCTTCATATGGATTTAATTTGTTTCAATTTCCTTCAGAAGTTTCTCAGCAAGTTCAGTCGATTGTTTTTGTGTTTGTGCAATATAAATAGAGGTCTCAGCAAAAATTTTAGCTTCTGCTTTTTTTCCTCCTTTTTGATATAATTTGGCTAATATGTAGGTATTTTCTGCTGTTTGACCCTGCATTACAGAGGTTTCTGCCCATCTTTGTGCAGCTTTTGCGGCTTCTGCGTCAAGGTCGTTTTCGGAAAATATCCATGCTGCTTTCAAAAGTTCATTAGCATTGAACTTTTCGATATTTTGATAATATTCGATTGCAGTGTTTTTGTAATTAGGGAAATCACCTTCAATTTCGTAGAAAGCGAGTTTTAATTTGTTAAGTTCATTTCTGGCTTCAGATTCTCCAATGATTGGAGTAGCGTTACGCATGAATTCGGTTTCATTGAGGGTCTTAGTTTGTTCGTTGATGGCATTTTGCTTAACTTTGATCAATAGAATTTGATTTCTAAAACCATCGTAAGTAGCTTCGGGAACATGTTTGGTTACTTCCTCCTTGTTATTAGTGAGAACCTTAAAGTTAGGGTCATCTTCAGATCGAATAAAATAGAATAGATATCCTACTTCCTCCTTAGTGAATTCCTTTGTTTTTTTTGTTTGAAAGTATCTTTCGCTCACTTTTTTTGCAAAGTCAAAATCGGTTTCAGCATATTGAGTCATCGTACTTCGGAGAAATTCGGGATCTTTTTCACCTTTATCAAATCGCTTTTTGATGTTAGTTAGATTCTGAGAACCATTTAGAGTTTCCTTTCCTAATTCTAAGAATGGTTCTTCTGTTAGATAGCCACGATTTTTATTAACTAATTGTCCGTTACCATCAATAAATAGGAAAGTTGGATAACTGGTGATTCCATATTTCTGTGCGATATTACGTCCTTCACCCTTTTCCATATCAAATCGGGCATTGATGAAATTAGCGTTATAATAATCTCCTACTGATTTGAGGGTGAAAACATTTTTATCCATCATTTTACAAGGTCCACACCAGCTTGCCATTGCATCTAAGAAAATTACTTTTTTTTCTTTTTTTGCTTTGTCCAAAAGTTCATTAAAGGTCAGGTTCTCAAACTTAATGCCTTCCTGAGCAAAAATTAATACAGAACATACTAATGCGAAAAATATACTTAGTCTTTTCATTTCAATATTTTACCATGCGAATATAAATAATATTTGCGGAAATGTGAATCTGTAGGGTTAGAGATTATCAATATTTGATTTAACATAATATCTATTGCTAGTGGTTTTTTACGTTGAGTTGCTTTTTGGAATGAGAGGGGAGAGGGGTTTTGTAGTGGGTTGAACTAGTCAAAAAGTGAGTTGGTGGAAAAAGTATTTAAGACTTTTTTGTAGATATTGATAAGAAAGAATAAGTATGTTCTAAATTTAGAATTCTAAAAAAACGTGGAGGGGTTTTAGACAAAAAAAAGAGAATCAATTTCTTGATTCTCTCCGTTTAGTAGCGGGGACACTGCTACTTGAATGAGAATCGTAATTAATTCATATAAAACTAAATTAACATTAATTTATTGAAAATCAATAAGTTTTATTAAAATACAATTTATTTTAGTTAATGGTAATTAGTTTAAATTAACATTTACAATACAAATACAATACAGATTTGTTTTTTTTGTTTTAATTTTATACAAATTTAAAAAATAATGGCAACAGTTAGTTTTTTGTATCGTTCAACTAAAGAAAATGCTCCCCTTACGGCAAGATTATTATTTAGACATAAAGCAAAAGATTTCATAATTGCAGCTAATTCCAAAGTTTTAATATATTCTAGAGAAGAACTTGCAAAAGACTCAAGATTAAATGCAAAAGATTATTGGAAAAAAACTCACAAGCTAACTAGAATCAAAGACTTGGATGTTATAAATAAGCAGCAAGAAATTAACGCAACATTGAATAAATTAGAAAACTACATACTTAATGCTTTTGGTAAAATTCAGCCTGAATCTGCAAGTAATGATTGGTTGAAAGGTATAATTGAAGAATACTATAATCCTAAAAAAGTTAGTGAAATTCCAAACATGCTAATTGAGTTTTTTGATTATTATATAGAACAAAATCCACATCTTAAATATGGCACAACCAAGAAGTATAAAACAATAAAAAATAAGATAATAGAAAGGAAACACTTGTTTGGAAACACACCAATTTTCATGAATGAAATTGATGATAATTTCAGATTGAAATTTTTAAATGTTTTTTCTGACTATAATCCAAACACAGTTAATAGAGATTTATCTGAAATTAAAACACTTTGTCGACTTGCATTAAAAAAGGGAAAGGAAATTAATCCAGAGGTTTTAGACTGGAAATTTAATGTCAAAAAGACTCCATTTGTCTATCTTGATGAAGATGAGATTAATAAAATTATTAAACTTGATGATTTGTCCGACCCTTTAGACAATGTTCGAGATTGGCTAGTAATAAGCTGTTTTACTGGGCAACGAATAAATGATTTTATGAGATTTGAAAAATCAATGATTAGAAGTGAAAAAAACAAAAATGGAAAAGAAATTAGTTTAGTTGAGTTCAAACAAGAAAAAACTCAAAAATTAATTGCTGTACCGTTGCATCAAATCGTATTAAAAATATTGAAAAAAAGGAATGGAAATTTTCCAAAAGCATTAAGCGACCAAAAATACAACGACTATATTAAAGAAATTTGCTTTAAAGCAAAAATGAACAAAAAAGTGGACGGATGTAAAACAAACGTCTTGAAGAATGGTGATAAAAGGACAGTATTTGGTAGATTTGAAAAATGGGAACTTGTGTCAAGCCATATTGGGAGACGTTCATTTGCAACTAATAATTTTGGGAAAATTCCAACGAGATTAATTATGAGCGTGACAGGACACGAAAAGGAAAGTACCTTTTTAACATATATTGGAAAAACGCAAACCGAACAAGCTAAGGAATTAGCTGATTATTTCTAAAAAAATCCAATGACTAATTACTGTAAAGCCCTGATTAAAGAAAACAAAATCTTAATCGCAAATTTTGAAAAAAAATTTGAAGAACAGATTTTAAGATATAAAAATGAATCTGAAAAATGTTCATCTGATTATAAAGAAGATTATGTTTTTCAATATGTAAGTGATATATATTCAAAGATTTATAATCAAATAAATGAGACCATTATAATATTGGATAATAATAGTTGTACTTTAATTGAAAAAACGACATTAGCGACGCAACTAAAAGAACTGTACGATATATTTTTTGAGTTTTTGGAACAATCTGAACATAAAAGTGATTATTGGAAATTATCTGAGCAACAGATACAAGACTACTATATAGATGAAGAAGGGTATACTTTTATTGATACGAAAGATTTCAATGCAAACTTTGTTTTTAACCTCATTGCACCTTTGGTCGCAAATGTAGATTATAAAACCAAAGCGAAATTTGATGAATATTCTCCAGTTAAAAGCGAAGAAATTATTCTTGATAAAGACTGGTTAAAGGTTTGCTTTAATTTGGCAAATGGAGCTATATATGAATCATATAAAAATGGAAAAGGATTAACAGGTACTTATTTAAAAAATAAAATTTTTGGAGAAAATAGTTCTGATAACCTGAGAGTATACATTAATTGTACTCTATCAAACAACACTGGAAAAAACATCAATAAGAATATTTTTAAAAGACCTAAGGCGAGTTACGAAATTAATGAAGTAATTAAATATTGCAAACAGAGGAATATTCCAATTTATAAGGGTTTCTATGATGATTGTATTAAAAACGACATAAACATAACCGAATTGTAAATAAAGATTGTACAATATTTTTACGAGTACACTAATCTGTACAATTAAGTACAAATAATTTTGTCCCATAATTATAAACTTAGAATTATGGAATCAAAAATCATTCAAATTCAGGAACTTTCAATATCCGAACTTAGTAGCCTGATAAAAGTTTCTGTTCGAGAGGAAATTTCAAACCTCAATATTTCATCACTAAATGAGAAAATAGAAGTAACCGCCGAGCTTCTAACAAGAAAACAAGTCCTTGAACTTCTCAAAATCTCATCGGTTACCTTATGGCAATGGCAAAAGAAAGGTAAAATTACAACTTACGGCATCTCTGGTAAAAGATACTTTAAGCGTTCAGAGATTATGGATTGTCTAACTAAATTGAAATAAAAATGAAAGACAATCCGAAGAAAGGGTACAGAAATATTCTTGTCGAATTATTAGAGAATATCGAAAGTGTAAATTTTAGAGAATATGCTAAACTTAAAACCGAAATAGAGACTTTAAAGAAAAAACATTTTCTAATATCGGTAATAGAAATATTACAAGCAAAAACAAAAGAAGGAGAATTTAGTTTAGGCAGGAAAAATGGTCAAATTTACTTGTATAATAGTGAATATTGGGAACAGATAGATATTGATGTATTTAAAGATTT
>NZ_JBYVEB010000107.1:0-9836 GCF_058117085.1 Chryseobacterium sp. CG10_8
AGTGGCAACCTTAACAGACGACCAACAATATGGATGAAAAAAGACCAATTGACAGAAAGAGAGAATCAGGCGGACACGCAGACATCGGTTCTGAAGAAGATGGTGCCATTATTGAAATGAAAAATATTGGTGGACGACTTTTAATTATTAAAGAAAGGTCGATATATGAAATGGTTATGGCAGACGACATTGACCCTAAAAGAACAAATATAAATCTTCCTACAACGATTCATAAACTTATCATAGACAAAGGAACAGAATCAGAGACTGTTTCAAGGACACTTTTAACGGCAATGACTTTATTCAGACCAGAGTATATTTCAAACGCTGTTGACTGTTCCAAACTAATAGGTTTGACGATAGATTTACTTTCTGAAATTTCTATACTTGAAAAAGAAATCAAAGAATATCAACTTGCTGAAAAAACTGCATCATACGAATACGATGAAAGAAGAGACCAAAAAGTTTCGTATAAACTTCCATCTGTTGTTAGCCTTGAATCCAAATGCAAAACCATATTTCAGAAAGCAGACCATATTGAGCAAACTCTTATGGACATTATAGTTAAGTTCTACCCTAATCTTGGCTTGACAAAGCAATCACATTTTCCAAATTTCCACGAAAAATTGCAAGAAAAATATGGAGAAGCCGACCCTTTTGTAGAGTTCATTAAAAAGACAGTTTACTTTATGCAGGTTATCCGAGAATTAAGAAATGGATTTGACCATAGACTTGAACACACAAAGGTTTTTGATTTTGAATTGCAGACAGATGGAAACATTATTGCTCCTACAATTCAACTAAACCACAAAAAGGTAAAATTGGAAAGGACTTCTTTAAGTGACTTTTTTGAAATAACTACAAAAAATCTGCTTGACATTATTGAATTGACATTTGCTTATTTAGCAGGAAAAAATGTTAAGACAGGTGGAATGCCATATCAGGTTAGACAAATACCTGATGACAAGAGACGAAATAAATTTGTAAAATATAGTTTTTGGACACCAATCGGAGATGAAGGATTTTATAACCAGTAAGAGAAAGGCAGCCACTAACACGGGTTTTGCGTCAGGCGGGGTGACGTGCAAACTTGGAGCTTTATGCTTCTATTGAACTGTAGTAATAAATTGAAACTTTGTGCTCCGAAACCCGCCCGAACGCAAAGCCCGAAAACGTTGGCAGAAATGGTAAAAAGATACCGCTAAAAACCAACGGAAACGAGTATAAACCTAAACTAAAAAACAAAATGACGAAAAACAAAACCATTTATTTGTGGGCTTTATTGTTGCTTTTTCTCGGAATTATCAATTCCTGTAGGAACGATTATTTGCAAGAACAACAAGTTCGGAACGAAGCAGAAAACTTTGAAATTTTCTCCAAAACAATTTCCCTTAAAGAAAGCCAACACAAAGCCCAACTGCTCCCCAAATTAAAAGAGGCAAAAACAAGGTTAACCTTTTCTGTACCCAATAATCTTTTTTCAAGGGTTATTCATTATGGTGACAGTATTTCCATCGATACCGATGAAGTGGTTTATGTGGAGTACAAAGCATATCATACTTACACTTTCAGACTTTATAGAAATGGAGCAGATGAAAATGCACCTGTTGAGAATTTGATTTTAAGTCTTGAACCCGATGGAACTTACAAAGAACTTTTGAAAACCTATAATTTCACAAATGAAGATTGGGAGGAATTTTCCATTGGAAATGGAATTGATTTGGAAGGAAAAACCACCACCATAGAACTTGAAAAAGGAACATACAACAATAACCAATCTGCAAGATACTTTGGGCTTGACTGTCATTATGTAAGCCAACCTGTCTTTGTAAGGTGCTGTCATGACTATCATGGAGCAGAAAATATAAACTTATGGTATCAATGTACTTGTTCAACAGGTGGTTTACCCAGAATGTACACGATAGAAACCGTGGTTTGTGAAGACGTTCCAGAACCTCCTTCCGGAAGTTGGGATCCAAATTCACCACCTGTTTCCTATAATGGTGGTGGTGATCCATTAACAGGAAACAATCCACAACCACAACCCGAAAATCCAAACGCTGTACAAGAAGCGATTGATGAGCTGGGTGGAGTGATTACGTTGCCCAATTTAATCACTTTAGAAACTGAAGAAACTAAAACTGACTGTGAACGATTGAAAGAAAAAACGGACGACACTGTTTTTAAAGCAAAATTGGACAGCATAAAAAACAGAGTAACCATGGCAAATCCTGATATGCATGAAACTAGTTTTGTGGTAGAAAAATATCATGGAAATATCTCCTATTCGATAACTTCGGGTTCTGCAACAGTTCTTCCTGATAATACCGTAGTTGTGAAAAACACCCTGTCAAATTATGATACTGCACAAGCTCACAACCACCCTCCAGAATCAATTCCTATTTATTCCTACAAAGATATAGTTACGCTATATGAACATTACAAAATGTTGGTTCCATTTAGGAAAAACGAGTTTTCAAGTTTTCTTGCCAATTTCAACGGCACAGTTTATGCTTTGAGGGTACAAGATCTTGCAAATCTTGACTCTTTATTCGATGGATTGGATTTGGATACTACGGAAGGAAGAAAAGATGCAGAAAAAAAAGTTTATGATATATACAAAGATGAAGCAGGAATGGTAACCAATATAGATTATACCGCAGCCCAAGCGGAAAAACTATTTATGAAAGTGATGAGTAGTAGCAAAATTGGTTCTAATTCTATATTTTTGTATCAATATGAAGATAACCAATGGAAAAAACTAACTTCTGTAGATGGTGGTGTAACCATACAAAAAACACCTTGTCCACAACCTTAAATTATAAAAAAATGAAAAATATAATTATATTAACTCTTACAACTTTTGCTTTTTTATCTTGCAAAGCACAGAATATCATCGTTCCATTATTGGAATGTAATAAAATGTACAATCATACCAGTCCAAATTATTATTTGAAAGACACCACCAACGAAATGGATAAATTTGTCGGAACTTGGAAGTGGATAAGTGGAACTCGTGAGTTTCAACTAACCCTAATAAAGCAAAAACATCATTTTAGCCAAACAGGAAATGATGACTATTATAAAGATCGTTTAGTTGGCTATTATAAATATTGGGAAAACGGAGTTTTGATTGCAGATACTTCTAATGATGATTTAACAAAAGATTACAGACCTAAAGTAATTTTTACACTAAATTGTCATAATCAAATTACCTCAATATCATTTGAAGATTATAAGAAATACAAAGATTTTGAGGTTTTATTGGAAAGTTTATCCCCAGCACAAATTAAAATGCGGATGTTTGAAGTAGAGCAAGTCATTACAATAAAGAATGGTGTTCAAATTCCCCCAAATGCTCCATTAAACGGAAGTACCTTTCCTAAAGAAATGATATTAGTAAAACAGTAAAACCACTTCTGCCAACATGGTATTTATGCAATGCGGAGTTAAAATAATAATAGAACTATCCGCTTTATAAATCAACAAAAACCATTTCTCTTTTTGCTAAACTACGAAAATTTGTAAAAAGAGAAATGGTTTTTGTTCAGTTTTGTGATTATAGAAAAAGTTGTCATAATCAGTCCGCACTGCAGAAATACCCGCTCGTTAGCGGTAATTTTAAAACCACACGTTAATGAATGATATAATATCGCTTATAGGAACAATTGCTTCAATAGGCTCTATTCCTCTTGGATTCTATTTCTTTATTAAGGGCAAAGAAGAAAAGCGTGATAAAGTAAAACGTGATATTGTCAAAACATTACTTCATCAACTCAACGACTCTAACCTAGTTTCTATCTTTGAGATACAGTCTGTAATAAATTCAAAATGCAGGGAGAATAAGGTTAAAGTTGACACTATAGTTATATCAGAAGTTATTGACGATTTACTTTCAGAAATAATTTCTAACCCGTTACTTCAAAAGGAAAGCAAAGCAACTTTTATCGCTAACTTAAAATTTTTGTCGCATAGAATACTGACTTCAACAGACAGCTACTTGAAGACTGAAAATGTAACAATTCAAAATATTAACCAAGATAAACTTGAAATTGAATTACAAGATGCACAAAGAAAAATAAGGGAAAAGGATAAATCCGTCAATTTTTCCGAATTATTTCGTATTGTCACCACATTCATCTTTGGTTCAGTAGGTGTTACATTTGCAATTTCTGATTTACTTTTTAATAAAATACCGTGGGAAGAAATCACTAAGAATAACACATTTTTTTATTCAGTAGTTGGCGGATTATTAACAGCAATTATAGGTCTTATAATTTCTCTAATTGTAAAAAAAACACGGGATAAATCAAAAGAATAAAAACTACCGCTAACATCGTGTTTGCAAAAGAGCAGGTTAAGTGCAAAACTGAACATCTGTACTTTCTTCACCGCAAAAACCATTTTTTATTTGCGTAAAAAATGTAAATTAGCAAATAAAAAAATGGTTTTTGCTAACGTTGGTGTAAAGTTGAAAGTTAATGCTTTCTCATCCGCTCCTTCGCAAACACGCGAACCGTTGTGCAACATTTTATCCAAACTCCCGTCAATAAAAAATGAAAATAAAAATTATACTTTTCTCTGTCATAATAATTTTGAGTTTTATTTTTATTTCAAACAAACTAAATTTTAATCCAAATTTTGCTGATTTCGAAATTGATAAAGCATTCTATAATAATTACTTTCCTGAAACTGCAAATCCCAAAACTTATTCTTCTTCTGTTAGACTTGAAAATGAAAATAATTTAACTTTTCCTAGAATTCGACCTAAAAAAATAATTCTTTATTCAAATCTTAATTGGATGAAAAATAAATATGAACTTAATGATGAAGAAAGTTATAAGCTTCTGAAAATCTTAAATGATAATACAAAATATAGATGGGGAGAATTAGGGACACCAGAAGTTCATTACTATTTCAAATTTTTGGACGAAAAAAATAATTTGATTGGAATCACAAAAATTGACCAAGAAGGAATGTCTTATTCTGAACCATACTTGACAAAAATGAAATGGTGTGAAATGAAAAACATAAACGAATTAAATAATCTTATAAAAGAAATTGAAAGGTAAAAACGTCGCACAACAGTGTATTAGCAAAAGCGGGCTTGAATACTCAAATTGAAAATTTGAATATTCTTCGCCGCCACTGCTTTTCGGTTTCGTTATTTTTTTTTTATTTCACTTCACCGAAAAAGCATTGGCTTCAGTTGGTCTAAAACTGAACTTTCAGTTCACTTTTCGCCCGCCTTCGCTAATACTTTTTCGTTATCTGCTATATCTCAAAAACGGTGCTCAAATGCAATTATCTCTGATAAATACAAAAAATACGTTAAAAAGCATTAAAGCCACATCAATTGTTTTTACATCAATTGCAATAATAATTTTAGCTTTTTCTTATTTCGAAAATCAATTTCCAACGCTTCAATTACTGATTTTAATACTAATATTTTCAGCCATAATTTTACCAATACTACTTGTCTCTTTTATAATTATAGAAGAACTTTATGGAAATTTAAGAAATAAGTCAAACTCAAGATTTGAATACTTAAAAGAGATTGGATTTGAGGAAAAAATATTTGAGCATCCTGCATTGTTGACTAAATCAAAATTAATATCAAAAGATGAAAAAGGATACACTTTTGTTTGCGATAGAAAATCAAATGATTTAAGAATAATTACGTCAGTAAATTTGAGAAATTCCACAAAATTACTTCTTAAAATAACTGAAAATTTTAATGGTATCGAAATTATAGAAAAACAAATTATAATTAAAAAATTTGAAAAATTAGAGTTAAACTCAGTACAAAAGTATATTAATGAAATCTCAAATTTGTTCGTTGAAAACAATATTCAAGCAGAATGATACAGCAGATAACAGTGTATTGCTAAAAGACGGGGTTGAATTCTAAATTGAAAGTTTTTGCATTTTTAGCCGCAATTTGCTTTTTCGTTTCACGATTTTTTGTAATTTAGTGCAACGAAAAAAGCAATTTGCTGAGTTCAGTGAAAGTTGAACTTTCAGGTGTAAAAGCCCGTCCTTCAGCAATACTTTTTCGTTGGCGGTAATTTTAAAAAACAGAACACACAAAATGAAATTTTTAACTTTTTTATCGATTTTAATCTTGACGGCTTGTAACCAAAACGAAAAAGTTAAATTCAAGGAAAAAAAGATAGGAGAAATTTATTCAAATAAAATAAATAAGGATTCTCTATATAAAGATAAAAGTGGTTTAAATGACAAACCAAAAGAAAATGTTCACCTTGAGCAATTAAACGAAGACAATTTAAATAAATTTCAAGTCTCAAATAGAGATAGTATACTACAGCTATATTCAGATATTCGTAAAGACCATAGAATTTTTGGTTACTCAAAACCAAATCAAAATTCGGATAAATTGATATTATTTTCTGTATTTACTAATGAAGTAGAAAAAAATCCTTTTCAATGTAAATTTGGTGCTTACTATGATACAAATAATTTCTCTCAAAATTTCACACTAAAATATAAAGGCAAAAAAAACAATTTTATTATTGCTGAGTTAGAAGACAGCTTAAAAAGCAAGACAAAAATATATTTTGAAAAAAAATGGTTTGATTTTGAATAAAAAAACTACCGCCAACAGTGTATTAGCAAAAGCGGGCTTGAATTCTTGAATTGAAAATTCAAAAATTCTTCGTCGCCACTGCTTTTCAATTCCGTAATATTTTTGTAAGTTTACTTCATTGAAAAAGCATTGGCTTCAGTTGGTCTAAAACTGAACTTTCAGTTCACTTTTCGCCCGCCTTCGCTAATACTTTTTCGTTAGCTGTAATAGCACCAAAAATCTCGTAAAAACATACTGAATGAATAAATATTTTTTGACATTTTTCATATTTCTTACAACAATATATTTATTTGCTAATGATGTTAGTTTAGAAAAAGCAAGAAGGAAAATTAACAATTATACTTCTTTAAGTTTCAAAGCAACTGCATACTATCCTATTCCCGAAACTGACGAAATAAATAAGTTCACAACTTTTTATATTGTGAATAATTATAAAAGTAAAGATTTTGATTTTTTCAGTCAAACTGGAACTGAGGAAGAAATATTTAAGAATAAAGATTATACGAGAATAGAAAATAGTGAAAAATCTGAATATAAATTTGAAGAATTAAATAATCAAATAGAACAAATTCAAAGCTCACATTTAGTTCAATATGGACCAACTTTTCTCCTCAATTTAGAATGGAAATTTGTAGATGATGTCATAATAAAAAGGGGAAAATTTTCTCATTTTTCATATATTGAAAATCAAAAGAAATTTAATGAAAAGACCATTTTAATAGAATATAATATTTATATTTCTCAAAAAAATTTAGTGACCAAATTTGAACGAAAAAGTTTTGTAGATAGCAAGCTTGGACAAACTGTAACTTATGAATTCACGGAATATAAATTTTCAAAAAAAGAAATTGATTTTAATTATACTTTACCTAAAAATTATACTTTAAAATATTTTGAAAAAATCGATATTAATCCTTTAGAAATTGGGACAAAAGCACCAAATTTTGAAGCAAATGATAACAATAACCAAAATTATTCTGAAAAAAGTTTCATTGGCAATAGAACATTGTTACTTTTTTCTTCAACAAATTGTGGTGCTTCAAAAGAAGTTTTTGACTTTATAAATAGTTCAGACTTTAAATTAGCAGATAATATTAATTTAATCAACTTTTACACTTCGGACTCAAAAGAAAGAGTTCAAAAATATTTCAAAAATCGTGAAATTAAATTTCCAATTATTGTAAACAGAAAAGACATTGAAAACAATTATAAAGTTTCTATTTTTCCAACCTTATATCTTGTAGAAAAAAATGGAATGATTGAACTAACATTAAATGGTTCAGACAAAATAATTGATTTTTTTAAATCAAACTCTAATAAATAAAAGCTACTACAGCTAACAGTGTATTGCCAAAATGCGGGGTTGAAGTCTTGGTTGCCCTAGTCTACTTTTTTCGTCGCAATTGCTTCTTTGTTTCACATTTTTTTGTAATTTAGTTTCACAAAAAAGCAATTGCTAAGGTTAGAGAAAATTGAACTTTTTGGGTGTAAAAGCCCGCACTTCGGCAATACTTTTTCGTTGTGTGTAATTGTACCAAAACACTTCCCTAAATAAAAGTTTATATGCAAATTTTGAAAAATGTAATTCTCTTTTTATTTTTATCAATGATAATTATAAGTTGTGATGCTCAAAATACAAATGATTTGGCGGTCAACTCGATTAAAGAAAAATTGAATGTTCCATTTGGAACCTTAGTTAAATTAAAAATTGAAATTATTGATGGTAAAAGCTTAAAATTAAAAGAATACCAAAGTGATTATTTAATGAAAGTATTAGAAATAAATGATGCTAAACTTGAGATACCTTTTATAATAAATTTTGAGGACCAAACTGGTGAATTCCCTAAAAACGGCTTTGCTCTTTATGAATTTCTTTATGAGAAAGAAGTTGATGGCGGATTATCTTCTGATAAAATTGAGGAAATGAATGAAGTTTATGTTGGAAAAGTATATTACGTTTTAGCATATGAATCTGGAAGCTTTGGAGGAATTCCAAATGTAAGCAAGTATGTCCAAGAAAATTCAAATGCATTTAGTTTAGCAAGACAAGACACTTCTTTCTTTTTCAAAAACCACATTGTGATTGACTCAAAAATAAGCGAATAACGAACAACTACACACAACAGTGTATTGCCAAAATGCGGGGTTGAAGTGATAATTGAGAGATTTTGCAATTTTCGTCGCAATTGCTTTTTTGTTCCACATTTTTTTGTAATTTAGTTCCACAAAAAAGCAATTGCTAAGGTTAGAGAAAATTGAACTTTTTGGGTGTAAAAGCCCGCACTTCGGCAATACTTTTTCGTTGTCTGCAATATCACAAAAAAGTACGCTTAAAATAAACTCTAAAATATTTTCTTAAGAAAATTATGAAAAAACAACTTTCTTTAATCGCATTTTCTTTAATTTCAATTTTTGGAAATGCACAAAATTCAAATGTTGAAAAAAATGTTGTGGGAATTCAAATTGGACTTTTCGGACTTGACCTTTACAATGAAACTAAAATTGCTGAAAAAACTACATTAAGAGCTGAAGCAAGTTTATTTCCAGCAATTTGGGGAGGAGATTTGTATGCGAAAACAGGTTTTGCATTTTATCCTGCTTTAACTATCCAACCTAAATATTACTATAACATTAAAAAAAGAGCTGAAAAAGGAAAAAATACTAAAAATAATTCTGCAAATTATTTTGGTTTACAAGTTCGTTATATTCCAGATTGGTTTGTAATTTCAAATACAAAAAACTTAAGCCTTTCAAATCAAATAAATTTTATTCCCACTTATGGATTTAGGAGAAATTTTGCTGAAAATTTCAATTACGAATTTAAAGTTGGTTTAGGTTACGGAACAACATTTGGAAATGATTTTAATACTTCGGGAGCAGTTTTGGACTTGAGTATTAAAGTTGGATATGATTTCTAAAAGATACTGCAGACAACAGTGTATTAGCAAAAGCGGGCTTGAATACTCAAATTGAAAATTTGAATATTCTTCGTCGCCACTGCTTTTCGGTTTCGTTATTTTTTTGTAACTTCACTTCACCGAAAAAGCATTGGCTCAGTTTGGCTGAAAATTGAACTTTCAGTTCACTTTTCGCCCGCCTTCGCTAATACTTTTTCGATGTGCAAAATTCCACCCCAAGCTAGCGCATCAGGAATTTTGCACATCGACCGGCGGATTACATCCGCAGATGCGCGCCGTCCCACTTTTGTGGAACTTCGCAAATCCGCCGA
>NZ_JBYVEB010000108.1:0-9785 GCF_058117085.1 Chryseobacterium sp. CG10_8
TCGTTTCACATTTTTTTGTAATTTAGTTCCACAAAAAAGCAATTGCTAAAGTCAGGGAAAATTGAACTTTTGGGGTGTAAAAGCCCGCACTTCGGCAATACTTTTTCGTTGCACGATATGTCACCAAAACTCTCTTCTAAAAAGAAAATTCTGAAATTTTTGAGTGAATAAAAGAAACTAAATTCAGACCAAAAAATTATTGGAAAAAAGGTCTGAATTCATTTTCTATCAAAGTGACTGAATAAAATGTGGAATCAAACTTTTGAGAAACTAAATTTTGACAACATACCGCACAACGAAACTAAAACAGCAAACTAAAATTCTAAAAAAAGCGGAATAAAATTTCACGGATAACGACGTGAGTAAAACTTGCAGGAATAAAATCTGCGAAATCTTAAAAATCTGAGTGAGTGAAAGTAAATTGGAAATAAAATCTTAAAATTTCTACTTTCAAAATTCAAAATTCAACTCTGAAAATTTAAAATTTAAGAGGTAAAAAGGGAAGAGGAACATTATACTTGAAAAGACACATCGTGCAACAGTGTATTCGCAAAAGACGGGGTTGAATTCCAGTATTGAAAATTTTGTAATATTTTGTCGCAAAAAGACTTTTCTTTTTCCAATAATTTTGTAATTTAGTGAAAAGAAAAAGTTTTTTGCTTGGCTTGGTTTTTAGTTGAAATTTTTGTTTGTAAAAGCCCGTCCTTCGCGAATACTTTTTCGTTAGCCGTAATTCTATGAAAACAAAGCGTTTAATATATTTACTGTTTGTTTTTTGCTTTTTATGCACACTAAATTGCAAAAATGAAACTTATGAATTTGATAGCTTGGTTTATCATTCTGGAGGATTCGGAATTTCAGATTACGATTTGATATTGAATAAAGACAGGTCTTTCACATTAAATATTGAACACAATCCTTTTGACGGAGAAAATATTGATTCAACTAAAATTGGAAAATTTAAAGGAAGTCTATCTGTGGAAAGAATGGCTGAAATTCAAAATGCTGTAACTAAAATAACAGAGAAAGGCTACAATTATAATAATCCAGAATTTGTATCAGATGCAGGAAATTATGAAGTGATAATAAAAAACGAGAAAAGCATAAAAGTTTATGAAACTGATAACGCAACAGAAAACTTCAAAGAAGACATCTTATTTTTACTAAATGAGATATGTGAAAAGGAAAAGAGAACTAAAATAGAATAAAAAGAACTACGGCCAACAGTGTATTAGCAAAAGCGGGCTTGAATACTCAAATTGAAAATTTGAATATTCTTCGCCGCCACTGCTTTTCAATTCCGTATTTATTTTGTAAGTTTACTTCATTGAAAAAGCATTGGCTTCAGTTGGCCTAAAACTGAACTTTCAGTTCACTTTTCGACCGCCTTCGCTAATACTTTTTCGTTAGCGGTAAGCATAAAAAAGCACATGAAACAAAAAAAGAAAATATTTGAGCAACATATATATCATGAAATTCAAGATGAAGAAGTAGCAGAAGAATACTTAAATAATTCTCTGCCCTTAATTGGACTAATTGTGATGTATTTTAATGGTCTTGAAAAAGTTTTAGATGGAATTATATGCGAGATTTTTACTGATAGAACAGATGCAATAGGTTTAATTGTTTTGCATAAAATGAGCTACTCAACTAAAGTGGACTTATTCAAGAGATTTAGTGATGATTTTCATCTAACTTGTGAAATACAAATTGATGATTATGAAAATTTAATTGCAAACCTACGAGAGTCAGGAAGACTTCGAAATCTTGTAGTACACGCAGATTGGGAAAATACAGATGATGATGGATATACTTATGTGAATTTAAGAATTTCTACAAATGGAATGGAACAAGAATATTTGCAGTTTTCAGAATCTTCTCTTAGTGAAATAATTAAGCTATTATTAAAGACTCGTAGTCAACTTGGAGATTATTGGGAAAAACGGAATGAAGAATTATATAAAAATTAAAAAAAATGCCTACCGCTAACAGTGTATTAGCAAAAGCGGGCTTGAATACTCAAATTGAAAATTTGAATATTCTTCGCCGCCACTGCTTTTCAATTCCACAATTTTTTGTAATTTAGTTTCACAAAAAAGTAATTGCTAAAGTCAGAGAAAATTGAACTTTTTGGGTGTAAAAAACCCGCACTTCGGCAATACTTTTTCGTTAGCAGAAATTTTACAAAATTAAAACTGTGAAAAATAGTTCTAGTGATTCAGGTTGTACATCATTTATTATAGTATTTTTTATAATAGCATTTGTAATAAATAATATTAATTGGAATCTAATTACTTTTATTTATTTAGCAATTGTAATAACATTATTTATATCTATCTATTATGTTCTTGGATTTCTAAAAATGAAAAAGGAAGAGAAAAGTATTTTATTACAAAATATCGAAAAACTTAATTCGAAAATTGCAGAATATTCAAACGAAAATAAGAAATTAATTGATAATAAAAGCAAATTAATTAAAGAAAATGAATCTCTTTTTAAAAAAAACAAATATCTAGAACTTAGAAAATCACACGCTGAAAAGACTCTTTATGAAAAGGAAAAATTATTTTTAATGCTTGATAATTTTTCAAATGATTCAATAAAAAAAATTATAAACTTGTTTGTTGACTACAAATTATTGCATTATGATATAAGTGCAAGATATTTAAAAACAAAATCGAGACCTGCAAATATTGAGGCGCAAAGAATACAGGATTTAAAAAAAGAAACTAAAAAATATTTAGAAGATTACAAATTGATGTTGTACAAATATGAATATTTATTAAACTTATTTCCTGAACTGTCCGAATATGTTGAAGATTTTGACTCAATTAAAGAATTGAATAACTATCAAAACCTTGAGACAATTGAAGAAGAAGCTGATTTAGTAAAGCAATATTTAACAAAAGAAGAATATCAAAAATTCAACGAAAATGAAAGAAATCAGATAGCCCTTGATAATTATATAAAAGGGAAAAAAACTAATTGGCAGATTGGAAGAGATTATGAACTTTTTTGTGGACAATATTATGAAAATCAAGGTTGGGAAGTAGAATATCACGGAATAGAAAAAAAATTGAATGATTTAGGTAGAGATTTAATTGCAAAAAAAGGTGTCGATATCCATATCATTCAATGCAAACTTTGGTCTAAAGAAAAATTAATTCACGAAAAACATATTCTTCAGTTATTTGCAACAACCTTTATAGAAAAAATTAACAAAAATGAACTTTTCACAATTTATACACCAGTATTTATGACAAATATAGAATTGTCAGAAACTGCGAAAAAATTTGCAAAAACACTTGATGTAAAAATTATTAAATTAGAGTTGGTTGAATTTCCCCGGATAAAATGTAATGTGACAAGAAATTCTGATGGAACAATAAATAAAATTTATCATTTACCATTTGACCAAAAATATGATGTTACTCAAATTAGAAATAAAGACGAATTTTATGCTAAAACTATTCAAGAAGCTTATGAAAATGGATTCAGACGTGCTTTTAAACATAAATTTAGTTAGTTTATATTGAGTCAAACTAAAACAGATTGTCAAAATCATCTCTAATTTCACTTTCTTTTAATAAGTTTAAGTCATCGAAAATATTACCAATTACAAAAATAGAGAATGTATTAATATGATTTGAATAATAACTTAGTGGCAATGATCTACCACTTTCATGTTCAACTTGAAACTCATATGACTTAAAGACAACTTTTTCAGTATAAATTCGACCACCACGAACACAACTTGTAATTATTTTGACAATATCATTTGTAAAAACTTTATTATTATCATTATCGAAAAATCCAGTAAATTGACTTATTGTGCTTGGAATTATTTCAATAATTTCTTTTTTACTCTGTTTATTTAGTCTAAAAATTGCTTTTCTTATATTAGAATCTTCAAAAGGAATAAGGTAACCAAAAATCCACTCATTACTTTCAATACTTTTCGCTCGAAATTCTATTTCAATGTTCATATTTAAAATTTACTGTAAAAATAAAAAAACTTTTGCTAACAGTGTATTGCCAAAATGTGGGGTTGAAGTGATAATTGCACTACTCTACTTTTTTCGTCGCAATTGCTTTTTTGTTCCACATTTTTTTGTAATTTAGTTCCACAAAAAAGCAATTGCGAAGGTCAGAGAAAATTGAACTTTAAAGCGTAAAAGCCCGTCCTTCAGCAATACTTTTTCGTTGTACGCAATCTTACGAAAAATCTTATGTATATTGAAAAAATTAGAAAAATTAATTGGACTTTTTTTTGTAATTGGATTTCTAAATACTGTAATTTTCATTGAATATTTAGAAACAACAAACCGTCCCGGAGGAGAAGTTGGAATGATGCCATTTGGAATTATGATTGCTTCTGGAATTTCTTTAATTATTGGTGTTATTGCAAATATTATAATATTTAGAAAAAAAGTATTGAACCTGAATAATGCAATGATTGTTTATCACACAATTTATTTTGCTGCTATTTTATTTTTTGGAATTGACTTTGTTGAATTAAGTAATTTAAATTTAAAAAATATTGACTTATTTATTATAATAATTGCACTTTTTATTTGGTTAATTGTATTTATTACTTTAAAAATTTTTCAAAAAAGGACTTTGAAAAAAAATACCGAAAAAAAAGACTACCGCTAACATGGTATTGCCAAAATGCGGGGTTGAACTGATAATTGAGAGATTATACTTTTTTCGTCGCAATTGCTTTTTTATTCCACATTTTTTTGTAATTTAGTTCCACAAAAAAGCAATTGCTAAAGTCAGATAAAATTGAACTTTTTGGGTGTAAAAACCCGCACTTCGGCAATACTTTTTCGTTAGCAGAAATTTTATGAAACTAGGTCGCCCAAATAAACTTTTTTTCCCAATTTGCTTTTTACTTTTCTTTAGTTGTAAGAAAAGTGTAGAAATGGATGAAAACTCAGAATTTAATATTTTCTTTATCGATAAGGAAATTGACACCACCCTATATAAGCCTATAAACGAATTACTCTCAAATAAAATTTATATTGCTGAAAACATTAACGATTTATCGTTAAAATATTTAAATGGAATTACTACTGACATTAAAAAGGAAGAAATTGTAATAGAAACTATTGACAATGAAACTAAAATTAAAAAATATCTTAAACTTGATTATAATGGAAAAATAAAAAACAGTTATAACGACAAATCAAATGACAGTTTATATTATAAAAATTATGATAATAAAAATTTTATAATTCAAAATAAATCTTCCACAGATAGTTCGTTTGTACTTGACAATTATTTTGTAAAAAC
Source organism: Chryseobacterium sp. CG10_8 (assembly GCF_058117085.1). Lineage (NCBI taxonomy): Bacteria > Pseudomonadati > Bacteroidota > Flavobacteriia > Flavobacteriales > Weeksellaceae > Chryseobacterium > Chryseobacterium sp. CG10_8. The sequence continues at coordinate 5,299 of NZ_JBYVEB010000108.1, forward strand.
ATTAACTAAAAGAAAAATTCCTCCCTTCACTTTTGATTTTAACAGCAATATAAGTAGTAGGCAAATTTATGAGGGAACTAGATTTATAACAATTGATAAAAAATACAAAATCAAATTCAATGGAAAATTTTCTGAAAATGCAATCTCGTTTCCGGCTTTAGATTACGAATATATAACTAATAATAGGATAAAAGTTGGATTTTTAAGAGATTTAGACACTCCGAATATACTTTATATATTAAAAAAATAAAAAAACTTCTGCTAACATTGTATTTGCAAAATGCGGGGTTAAGAGTTAGTTGAACTTTTTTGCATTTTTAGCCGCAGCTGCTTTTCCATTCCACTAATTTTTTGTAAGTTCGTTTCATGGAAAAAGCATCTGCTCCGTTTGGTTAAAGGTTGAACTTTCAGTTCACTTTTGCCCGCCCTTCATAAATACCCGAACCGTTGGCAGAAATTGTATAAAAATCCCGCAAATGAAGACGATTTTGATATTCACGACTTTCTTATTTTTTAGCATTGCTAAAACTCAAGAAATAAAGCCTTATGAAGAATTCAAACATTTTAAAATCATAAAAAAAAATGACACAATAAATTTTCATGTTTATTCAAAATATGATTTGAAAGAATATAAAAAAATTATAGTTTTCTTTCAAGGTTCAGGTTCTGACCCAATTTATCAAACAATGACAATTAACGACACTATTAAAAATGATAAAAATGAAGTAACTTTAAAACCAAGAATAGTAACCTATAGTTCAAACATGTTAAAACTAAAAAGTATTCCTAATGATTATGCTTTAATATTAATTTCAAAAAAATCAATTCCCTTTTATGTTCAAGGAGAATTTAAAACACCAAAATCTTTTTACGAAAGAGAAAGTTTAAAATACAGAGCAGAACAAGGAAATGAAGTTATAAATTATGTCACCAAAAACTTAATTAGAAATCCTAAAAAAGTAATTGTTATAGGACATTCTGAAGGAAGTGATGTAGTGGCAAAATTGGGAACTATAAATAAAAAAATTACTCATATTGGATTTTGGTCGGGAGGAGCAAATACACAATTCTATGATTTTGCATTATTTTACAGAAAAGATGAAATTGCAGGAAAAGCAACTGAAGAAGAAACAAAAGAACAATTAGAAAATTTATTTGTAGAAATTAAGGACATTTACAAAAATCCTAATAGCATTGAAAAAAAATGGCTCGGTCATTCTTACAAAAGATGGACTGAATTTTCTGAACCTTCAATTGATAATTTATTGAAAATAAATATACCTATTTTTGTTGCAAACGGAACAAAAGATAATGCAGTTCCAATTGAATCAAGCTTACTGATACCAATTGAATTTATTAAAAATAAAAAAAATAATTTAACCTACAGAATGTATCCTAACCTTGACCATGGATTTAGGACAGTGCCAAAAAATGAAAATGAAAAATCAGAAAGTAAGGTTCAACAAATATTTGAAGAATTTTTAAAATGGACTGAATAAAACAACTTCTGCCAACATGGTATTGCCAAAATGCGGGGTTGAAGTAATAATTGAAAGATTTGATTTTTTTCGTCGCAATTGCTTTTTTGTTCCACATTTTTTTGTAATTTAGTTTCACAAAAAAGCAATTGCTAAAGTAAGAGAAAATTGAGCTTTTTGGGTGTTAAAACCCGCACTTCGGCAATACTTTTTCGTTACCTGCAACTGCCATTGAACAAAATCTCGTGTTAAATTAAACTCGGACTTGAGTGAATAAAAAAGAAACTGAATCCAGACCAAACTTGTTTGAAAACAAGGTCTGAATTCATCTTCTACTTGACTGACTGAAAAAAATCTGAATTCAAATCGAACCGAATTTATTCAACGACAGTTTCGGCAACGAATTTCACAAACTTTGCGCATAACGACGTGAATATCTGAATGAAAAACGGCGTGAAATCGAAGATTCGACGTAGTCAATAAAATTCTGCTAATTGGAGTAAAATTATGCTGAATAAAATCCTTGCTTTTTTTTGTACCGAAAAAAAAATTGGAATTGAATGGAATATTATTCTTAAAACTTACTGAAAATCATAACTCCGAAAAAGTTTTGTGGAAAAAGGCGCTGCAGGTAACATCGTATTGCTAAAAGACGGGGTTGAATTATAAATTGAAAGTTTTTGCATTTTTAGTCGCAATTTGCTTTTTCGTTTCAACTTTTTTCTTTAATCTAGTTTCACGAAAAAAGCAATTTGCTGGGTTCAGAGAAAGTTGAACTTTTAGGCATAAAAGCCCGTCCTTCAGCAATACGCAACTCGTTGGCAACAATTTTATCAAAAATCATTTACATAAATGAAAATTTTATTTTATATATTCTCTTTTTTTCTTTTAATATCTTGTCAAAATAGTAATCTGAAAATTGCTAATAAACAGCCACAGAAAAATTATATTTTCTTTTTGCACAATAAATTTTTAGAGGATAACCCTTCTGGAACCGTTGAACCTAAATATGGAACTAAAGCCGAATACAATGAAATTTTAGCATCATTCAGAAAAGACGGTTTTATTGTTATAAGCGAAAAAAGAGAACCAAAAAGTGATGGAATTAAATACGCAAAAAAAATTGTATCACAGATTGACAGTTTAATTACAGAAGGAGTCAAACCAAACAACATCACTGTAATTGGAACTTCTAAAGGAGGATATATTGCTCAATTTGTTTCCACTTTTGCAAAAAATCCCAATTTAAATTTTGTATTTATTGGAAGTTTTCAAGACACAGACATTGATGAATTTCCAGATATTAACTTCTGCGGAAATATCTTAACAGTATATGAAAAATCTGATATTTTTGGAGTTACAGCAATTAAAAGAAAAGAAACGTCTAAATTAAAAGTCACTCGTTTCAAAGAAATTGAATTAAATACGGGTTTAAAACACGGATTTCTATATATTGCTTCTGATGAATGGATAAAACCTTCTAAAATGTGGGCTCAACAAAACTATAATCTTGAATAATAAAAAACTGTCGCCAACATCGTGTTTGCAAAAGAGCGGGTTAAGTGCAAAACTGAACTGTTGTACTTTCTTGGTCGCAAAAACCATTTTTTATTTCCATTTTTGTATTTTAGCAAATAAAAAATGGTTTTGCTAACGTTGGTGCAAAGTTGAAACTATAGTACTTTCTACCCCGCTCCTTCGCAAACACGCTAACCGTTGTAGGAAATTTTATTAGCAGAGCGTTTCTGAATATCGCTAAAGCAACTTTGATTGACATAAGGAAAACAGATGAAACGATTAAAAACAAAACTCTGTTAATAATTTTTTGTAAAAAATGTTAAACAAAATTAAAAAAAATGAAAAAACTATTTAAATTTATGGCATTTGCGATTTTATCAATCGTAATTTCTTGTAATGAAGATGATTTAAAAACTGAGCAAAAATCAGTAGAAAAAGTCGTGGAAACGAATAATAAATTATCTGCTAGAGAAGGAACTCCAACCGTAAATACATTTCTTTCATCAGATACTTATTTAAGACATAAAGGTTTTATTGAAGCTGATGGACAAATGGATTTGGATAATGTTCAGTACAAAGAAATAAATGTTAATGAACAAATTTATGACTTATTTATTATTCCAATTATAAATAATAATCAAATTATTGCTAAACTTGAAGTTTTAGATTTAAAAGGAACTAATTATTTACCAAATAATGATAAATTTGCATTGAACTATGCTGATTTAAGTAATTACAATCTAAATACAGAAAACGGAAGTATAAAGTTGTATGATTTAAATTTTGATAATTTTCTTCATTCACAAATTTCAGTAAGTAACGGTATATATACATCATATAATAGTACAGGTCTATCGCAGGAATTAAAAGACAAATATAGTAGTGTTGCAAACAAAAGAGCACCTCAAAATGTTTCTTGTGACCCAAATCATAATGGAGATGTAACATGGAGCGAATGTTACAGATGTATTTCTGTTGCTATTCAAATGAATTCAACTTCTACAGCAATATGTGAGATATTTCACATGTCTGGATTACCTTGGTGGGGAAGTTGCGAAATGTCAACAGCGGCTGCGTGTGTAGTAATTTCAGCAACTAATTAAAAAATTGATATTATGATAAGTAATCCTATAGTTGTAATTGTATTGATTATAATTTTTTTAATTGCAAATATTATTACAATTCCCGATATTTTGAAAAATTCAAAATTATCTAAAAGAGAAAAAAATAATTATATTTTTTTGCAGTTTTGGATGCCAATTATAGGAAGTATAATTTATTATAGTCAAAAAAAATAAAAAACTTCCTACAACATCGGTTTTGTGCAATGGCTCTGAAAGTTTGCAGTATAACGATTCTGCATCTTTAGAAATTTCAGACAAAGTATAAGGATTTGTAATATTTTGTCGCCACTGCACAAAGCCGTTTTCCGTTAGCAGAAAGTGTTAAACCACGCTTCACATTCTAACAAAAGAAAAACGTCAAAATCAA